>DAOVVI010000152.1 GCA_030637245.1 Cyclobacteriaceae bacterium | reverse complement strand
CGAGGGTATATCGGAGATGAGCATCACGTCATTTTCCTGTCGGTAGAGTTTTAATTTTTCGATGATTTGTGATAATATTCCAAACACATAAAAATTCTTAAGAACCTCATTAGCACTGGTATATTCCAGGGTATGTTCATGATAATAGTCAACAATGGAACGAGTAATCTCCTGTAAGCCTTCTTCCACAACCTGTTGAATTTCATGCTTTTTAGGTGAGGATTTAGTACTCCATTTTTCAGGATCATCTATTGCTGTCGCCACTCTGGACTTTGGATCAAATTCCTTTTTCTTTATTATCCGGTCAAAATATCCCGCAGGACCGGATGCCTTGTACGAAAAATCATCCACCGAAAGTCTATGAGATGCGATCAGGTCATTTGCCTTCCGGGCATTGGATTTCATGGAGGTCTCAAACTGTATTTTAATTTTTCTAACCTGAGCAATAAAGCCTTTAAAGATTTTCCGATCGATGTTATGAAGCTCTTTTTCTATTGGCCTGAACGATTCTTTAAATACTTCATTGGCCAGTGATTCGATTTGGGGCCGGATGTTCCAGGATTTATTTTCATCCACTTTGGAAAATGAAAAATCAACAAGCCAGCTTGTCAGTTCCTTGTCATCGCCCAGTTCATCGATGATCTGGTCAATAATATCTATCTTGACCTTATCCTGGTCCAACTCAACTTTGAAATTGCCTAATAATCCCAACTCCTTTGCAAAGGACTTTACGATCTTCTGAAAAAATGCATCAATCGTGCTGATTGAAAACTGGGAATACTGGTGAAGTATCTTTCCGGTTACGATTTGGGCATTTGCAGCTATTGCCTTTTCTGACAAATCAGTCTTCTCCATAACTTGCTTTAAAAGCCCGATATCCTCCTTGTTGGCCAACTTAATTAAAAAAGAAAGGATACGCTCTTTCATTTCTTTGGTCGCTTTATTGGTGAAGGTAACGGCCAGGATTTTATTAAACAGGTTAGGGTTATTTATTGCCATCGCAACAAACTCAATGGCAAGCTGATATGTCTTGCCCGAACCGGCAGATGAGCGGTAGATGGAAAAGGTTTCTGTAGGCTTAGAATTCAATAATTTTTTCAGTTTTGAAAAGCTATCACTATTTATTTTCAAATAAAAATAAGCAATTAATTTTACCTATGAACCAAAAAAAAAGCTGCCTTGAGAAAGACAGCTTTTTTATAATTGTTTAATTAATTTTAATTATACCCAGGATTTTGCTTGAGAACTTCCGGGCCCACAACATCAATTTGTTTTTGAGGAATAGGAAAACGTTCGTTTTTCCCAGCCACGAATGAAACACCAACTAGATATCCCCTGTGGGTCTGCTCTTTTTCCAGATATTTATTCAATACATCAGCGGCATCACCCCATCGCACAAGATTGAAGAAACGGAAACCTTCCATAAAGAATTCAAGACGATGTTCAAACTTAATCGCCTTCCACGCGTAATCCACATCTGGAAATGAAGCATATGGACGCACATCATAATTTGCTTCATCATTCGGATGTGTACCATCATCTTCTACTCCACCTCCCTGTACGTGATAATTATCTGCTCTTAATCTTAAAAGATTCACCAGATCTCTGGCTGTAGTCAGATCAGTTTCAGCAGCAGCCACTTCTGCTCTCCATAGTATTACATGAGCCAGTCTAATAATTCTCACATTATTAGCATTAGCACCACTTGTCCATCCGGCGGCATCAGTTAATGATCCTTCCTCCGCTTGATAATATACGTTCTTTTTAGGAGCATAGGGCCCTCCGTATGCCTGGTCTCTTATCCATTCTTTACCCGGATGTTCACCCCAATCAAGATAAGCAATACCTCTTCGACCTACAGACCAATCCAGTCTTGGATCAATTGGACCTGCATGCTCGGTAAAAGGGTCAGCAGAATTTATTCCCTGATCATTGACTAAATCCGTATCATTGAATGTATCCAGTAATGGAAGACCATTGCCATCCGTTTGATGCGCATTCACCCCGTTTATTGAGGGTTGATGGAAACCGCAGCACGTACCCGGTCCGCCACCATAAGGAAAATTCAATACATCAGCCCAGTTTCCATTGTTCCCGGAAGATCCATCGTTCACGGAAGCCTGGTACTCCCAGATACTTTCTGAATTATTATTTTCAGTAATCTTAAAGTTATGGTGATAGTTATCCACAAGCTCATAAGGTGAGCTACTACCAAGAAGATCGTCCAACAATGGCTTGGCATCGGAGAGCTTCATCTGCCACATATAGCATTTGGCAAGATATGCTTTTGCCGCCCATTGGTCACAACGGCCCTTCTGGGATCGTATTTCCGGAAGATTCTGAATTGCATGCTGAAAATCAGCTTCAATTTTTGGCCAGGCATCAATATATTCACCGCCTTCCGTAACATTACCCACTGTAAAATAGTCTTCAACCGTTTCATCGATATATGGAATATTTCCGAATTCCTGTTTTGCATCAAAGTGATAATGACCGCGCAGAAACCTCGCTTCAGCAACATACGCATCATGGTCAGCCTGTGTAATAGTCCCGGCTTCCAATGCAACAGCAGCAACTTTTATCACATCGTTAGACCTGGATACTCCATCATATAATCCTCTCCATTCCGCATCCTGGTAGACGGTAAGTGGAGTAGCAACATATCTTTCGACATCCGTCATTGCAGGCTGGTCATTTGCATCTGTGCCCTTGTAGGCATTGTCTGATGCAATACTCCCCCAAATAAAATTAGAAGCGCCACCCGGCCATGTACCACTATTTGAATGCCCCAAACCGTCAAGCTGAGCATACGCAGCAATCAACAATGCATCAAGACCCTTATTGTTTGAAAGCTGTGCATCTCCCACAACACCTAAAGGTTCTTTCTTTAAAAAATCATCCCCACAAGAGGTAACAAATCCAATGAGAATAACTACTAATATTATACTAAATTTTTTCATCGTTTTAAGTTTTTAATGATTTAAAATCCAAAATTTACGCCAATCAAAAACTGTTGACTAGTAGGATAGTAACCTTCATCAAATCCCAGATTAGCTTCATTCCCCCACGTCTCCTGAATATTCACTTCGGGGTCTAATCCACTATAATTTGTGATCGTAAATAAGTTGGTGGCCTGGACATAAATCCTTAACCTGTCAATACCCTGAAGATTAGGAACTGTGTACCCAACCTGCAAGTTTTTCAATCGCATGAAAGAACCATCTTCCACAAAATAAGTAGAAGGTCTTGCGCTGATATTATCATTGGCGCTTGCAATAGGTAGTTTTGCAGCATCACCCAATTCCGGTGTCCATGATTCATAGCGCATTTTTTTGCTTCTGTTCCCCTGGAACATCCAGAAGTCCGTCCAACGACTTACATAATTCGTCAGATCGTTTCCTTGTGATCCCATTAAAAACAGTGCAAAATCAAAGTTTTTATAGTTCGCATTGAAGTTCAGACCATAGGTAAAATCAGGATGTGGGTTTCCAATAAATGTCCTGTCCTGATCTGTGATTACATTGTCGCCATCAAGGTCTCTGTATTTGAATCGGCCAGCTCTCCCATAATATGTAGGAAAGGCGCTTTCAGGTTCAGAACCATCGGTAAATCCATCGACAATATACCCATAAAAAGATGAATAAGGAATACCAGCTTCATTCCTGGTATACACTTCCTGACGTCGGTCATCCCCAAAGAATCCTTCTGCAGCATTATCGCTCAGTTTAACGATTTCATTTTTATATTGGCTAATGTTAAAACCAATATCGTAGGTAAATTCACCAGAAGCTGACGCGCCATTATAATTTATGCCAAGGTCAATACCCTTATTGTTCATTTCTCCTACGTTCTGATATGGGAAATCTGCACTACCTCCTGTACCTGGAAGTGTCAATCTATATAACATATCGGTGGTAGTCATGTCGTACCAGTCAAAGTTGACAGTCAATTTATTCCACAATGTCCAGTCAAATCCTATATCCAGAGTCGTAGTGGTTTCCCAAACACCATCGGGATTACCAAAATATTGAGAATCAAATCCAGCCACAACACTTGTATTTGATCCAGCTATATCATATGCTGATTGATTGAGACTACTCCTGTAGGTTGAAAACTCATTGTAATTGGCAATTTCCTGATTACCCATCTGGCCCCATCCGGCCCTCAACTTAAGATCTGTTGTCCAGCTTGCATTGCTCATAAAACCTTCCTCACTCAAGCGCCAACCTACACTGAAAGCCGGGAAAGTTGCATATCGGTTGTTTTCACTAAACCTGGAAGATCCATCCCTTCTTACTGTTGCATCAAACAGGTACTTATCGTTATAAACGTAATTGACTTTTGCAAACAAGGAGAAAAGAGAAGATTCATTCCCGGAACCATTGTTTGCAATACCAGCGGTACCGGAATTCAGATAACGGTAATTGAGGTCCGTAACAAAATAATTTACCCGGTCTGCTCCCAGTTCTCTGTATCTAGTATCAACCGCTTCAGTTCCCACAAGTACATTTATTCGATGAACATTCGCAAAAGTTTTTGAATAGTTCAGTGTATTGTACCAGGTCCAGCTAAAATTGTAATCGTAATCAACAAATAATGCATGATTTGAACTTGGTTCTGATCCTTCAATATTTTGTGGGCTAAAATTAGAGTAATAATAATTCCTATAATCCATACCCAATTGAGTCTTGAATGTTAAATCTTCAAATAGATCTGCTTCAATATAAGCGCCACCAAACATTCTCCATCTTTCTCGAACATTCTCTTTGTTCCGATCCAGGTCTGAAAATGGAGTATCAGAGTTCCCTAAGCTAGCACCTTTAGTACCGGCATAGAACCCATTAATATCATACTTTGGTATGATCGGTTGGGTTCTGTAGATATAAGCCACTGCAGTGCCCTCATGATTACTTTCGCCTTCGCCAACTCGTTGAGAATAGGTCACTTCAAAAGTTTCGCCAACTCTGAACCAATCCTTAGGAGAAAATTCGGTATTTGCTCTGATTGTAAACCTTTCATAATTGGTAAGTGAAACAATACCTTCCTGGTTAAAATAATTTAAAGAAACAAAGTACCTTGCTTTCTCGGTGCCTCCGCTTATCCCCAAATTATATTCCTGGATTGGAGCAGGTACGAATATTTCATCAGCCCAGTTAGTTCCTTCTTTAACAGCCTTTGTGATGCCATAATATGGATCAAGACTATATAAGTCAGGATTTACAGCTGCATCACCTTCAAATGATCTTGATGGGAATATATAATCCGGAATAAAATTAGATGCATTTGGGTCCGGCCCATACTGTCCATGATCGAATACAAATCCGGCATCCGAACCAGTCGCGTCGATATAGTCATTGCGCGCAGCGGCATAAAGTAATTCTCCCAATTCTTGTGTGTTAAGCAAGTCAAGTTGGTTCATTGCACGTTGCACTCCAAAACGAGCATCAAAAGTAACTTTTGGCGCGCCGGATTTGCCTTTTTTCGTGGTAACTATGATAACCCCATTTGCAGCCCTTGCTCCATAAATTGAAGCAGCAGCAGCATCTTTCAGAAT
>DAOVVI010000525.1 GCA_030637245.1 Cyclobacteriaceae bacterium | reverse complement strand
ATGCCAAGGAAGAAAAAGATAACGCCATAAAGCTCTACCAGTTGGTACATGATTATTTTAAAAACAACAAGGGCCTTGACAATGTTATCTGGGCCTATCATACCACTCAGGGTGAGGGTGTGTTGGAAAAATACTATCCCGGTGATGCTTATGTGGATGTTCTGGGTAAATCAGCATATGGCACTGGATTGGTTTTTTCAGAATATAATTGGGCTGTAGAAAAGAAAAAAAACCATGGGAAGGTGATTTGGTGGGCGGAATTGGGAATTCGTGGTTCTTCTGATCCTCCAAGAGACTGCCTGGATGTAGTTGAAAAATTAGAAAACAGTTATCCCGAACTGGCAGGATTTGTTTTTTGGAGTGACAAGGGGCATTACAATGTTATCGGCAACTACAATGGACCTGAGCTTATTGCACATCCAAAAATTATTACCCTGGATTAATTTTTTGCTTATAGTAGTATAGAACTATTATTAAGATTTGGCTGGTTTATTTTGGGTTGAATACCAATAAACTTGATTTATTTTGTGAAATGGACTTTTTTATCAAATACATTACTAATAAAATCTTTCATTCTAGGAATATGGATTTATGTTTTCAATTCAGGAGCTAATCACCTCGAATGGGTTGCAATATGTAATAGTTATATCCCTGATTATTTACATTGGCCTTCTCTGGATAATACTATACTGTTCCAAATTTGGAACAAGATAGTATTAAATCATTATGTATTGTGCAGGGTAGTTTTTCCAAATACAATTAAGCTGAATTGAATATTGCTAAAATTAGAAATGAGTAGCAGATTAGTAAAATCTGAATTGGTGCGAATCAGTCCATCACCTAAAATGGATTTAAAAGGGTTTTTTTGCAGGTCTTTTCGTGCTAAGGCTTTCTAATGGCTATCAGCATGCTGAAAAAAAGGTAGTCATCTATTAGCGAAATTATTATCTATAAATATCCTATAAAACTCCTGGAGCCCAACCTCTTTGCTTGTATCTATTTTATGTACTTTTATTTATCAAAATGAATTTGTAGGATTCATGTTGAATTGTTTGCACACAACCTTTAAATTTATTCAGATGGATTCAATCCTCCTAAACGAATGATCATGATTAAATCATTTTTTTTATTCTTAATTTTTTTACTGTTAGCAATGGATTCTGACCGAGAGCCCATGAAGGCCAATTTTTCTGATTCCGCGTCTTATCGTTGGCTCAATAAAAAGGTATTGGAAAGCCGTGTATTGGACGACATGGAAAGCATGGACCACTGGACCTCCTTCGCGAAAGGGGCACAACAAGTGGTGGATGCCCGCGTGGATAAAAGAGAAACTGATCAAAACCAAAAAATTGTTGGGATGAACCTTTCCAGAGAACAAACACATGATGGCGAACATTCTCTCCGTATGCGCATGCCCACAAAACTTAATGTTCCAGGTCCGAAAAGCGGAAGAGGGTGGGGCACTGCCGGCGTAAGGAAGATGTTCAAAGGGGAGGACTGGACCAAATCGAACCGCATCTCATTATGGATATATCCGGATTGCCCCGGATTTTATATCAACTGGTTGGAACTTCGAGTGTACAATGACGGCGTTGAGAAATTACCGGCGCTTTTCGGGCAGGAAGGTGAGACCTCCCTTCTGTTGCGCAATAAGGAGTGGAACCACGTAGTATGGGAGATTGGCAATGTGGCACGCGATAAAGTGACGAGCCTGGAAATCTCCTACTACTTAAGTGGTAACGAACCAGAGGCAACCGACACGGCAACTTATTATTTCGATCACCTGGAATTGCAGAAAGTGGTTCCGGACTATATCGAAGGATGGGGTGTATGGCCCGGAAGGATCTCCTATAGTCATACGGGTTATCAATCCGGTGCTTCTAAAACAGTCATTGCCAGCGGTTTAGATGCCAGAGAATTCCAGTTGGTTGATCAGGAAACAGGTGAAACGGTGTTATCCAAACCTGTGCAGACAGTCGAAACTCATTTGGGAAGATACCAGGTGATGGACTTTTCGGAAGTCCGAAAAACTGGCACATACATTCTTAAGGCGGATATGCAACTGACCCAACCATTCCGTATTGATCCGAATGTATGGAGGGAAACCATTCTGAAAGCTTTGAATTTTTTCTATGTGGAGCGGTGTGGCACGACCATTTCCGGCGTACACGGAAACTGTCACCGCGATTGGATTTGTGTGCATGGCGACAAAAAAATTGACATAAACGGTGGCTGGCACGATGCCGGAGATCTCACCCAGGGATTGGGCAATACGGCAGAAGCTGCATACGCCATGTTCAGTCTTGCAGAGCATCTACGTATCAGGAATGAAGATAT
>DAOVVI010000400.1 GCA_030637245.1 Cyclobacteriaceae bacterium | reverse complement strand
TGAAGCCGTATAATCTTCAAGGATCCAACATAGTTTTCATGGGTGGTTCAAATTCAATTAATTTTCAGGGAGGCGCCCTTATTGTCATAGATGGGATTAGCAGGGGAACAGATGCTTCTGTTTTAGATAACATTAGTCCTTTTGATGTTGACGAGATCTTTGTTTCCACTAATCCAGGTGATATTCAGAGATATACCGGCCTAAATTCAGTAGGATTAATTGAAATTACATTGAAAAAGGGAGGATTTACAGAGACAACATCAGAAGTAGTTGATGAAAACACTCAGTTTACAGCCCCTGTATATGAAAAAAGAAAAGTTGGATATGGGGAAGATTTCAGAAGTACATTGTTCTGGGAACCAAAACCAATAATCTCGCAAGAAGGTAGCTCAACTGTAATCTTTTATAACTCGGATCTGATTTCAAATGTAAAAGGTAAAATTTATTTTATCCCGCAAAACGGACAACCGTCAACTTCTCAATTTGAATATATCATAAAATAAAAAATCCCGGTGCTAAACGGGATTTTTTACTGCTTGAATTACCAAAGATTTTTAAAAGCTTTTTTCAGATGATCAAATGAATCGGAAATCTCATCACTGAAATTTTCAAATTTCTCTCCTGTCTCTTCTTTCTTTTGCTCAAGGTCTTTTTTTAGATCATCAATTTCTTTTAATCTTTTTTCTTTCCATTCTTCAAATTCTGATACGGCCCTGTCTTTTGTTCCTTTAAAATGAGCTTTTTGAATATCCAATTCCGTTTTGAATTTGCTCAGATTTTTATTGAGTTCTTCATCGAGTTTTGCTTTAGTTTGCCGGGCTTCTGATGTCAAATTTTGAAAAATCTCCTTTGCCTTCAATTCAAATTTGTCGATTGCCCCGGATATTTTGTGAGATTCATTTTCATAGTCTGTATAGGAGATATCGTAGTCTGCCTCCAATAAATCTAATAATTCTCCATAACTTTCTTTTAGTTCGTGGATTTTCTCCTCTCCGGATTCCTCAATTTCCGTCGCATATTTTTTTATGAGGGTTGCAATTTTCTGCTTTTTCTGCTTGTAACTGTCTTTAAACTCCTCGCCACTTTTTTTCAACTGTTCTTCCAGTTCTTCGAGTTCGTTTTTTATCTCGACGATGATTGATTTTTTTTTGTTTGTTTCCATGATGAATATGAATTAAAATTTCGCTTCTAATGACTTTTGCGTTTGAATTTCTTTCAGATTTTCTTCCTGCATTTTTCTAATTTTCTTTTTATTGTTGGTTGCGCCAATGCTGCTTACTACTCCACTAAGGAAAGTTTTAGTCCAGTAGTTGAAGATCGCTCTTTTTTTATCTCTTTCGAAAAATATATCACCTTTTCTTAAGAATAAATTTCTTGGATTATTCGATTTGATTATAAATGTGTTTGCAAAAAATGACCCCAACGCATTGCCTAATCCTTTAGGTGTTTCTGTTTCTCGATTTAAAAGAGCGATCTTCAACTCTTCATAATAAAATTTCATTTCTCCATAACTGTAATCTTCGGTGGCCTTTGCGGACATGATTATTTTCTGGTTATATCCGCTGGAGATTTGTACGGATGCACTGGGAATAAGAATTCGATTAAATTCAGTTAAATCAAATGGATCAACTACAATTCCATACGTATGGATATTATCCATGTCCACCAGGTTAAATAAAAATTCAGCTTTCAAATTTCCTTTTCCAAATACTTTTGCTGTTACACCAATTCTGGCATTAGGAGAAGATAAGGTACGGATCGAGTCATTTGTCAGATTCAAAATTGTTGCATCTAAATCGCTGAAAAAGACCTCTCCGGTAGTGTAAGCTTTTTCGGAGTGTTCCTGATAGGATATAAATCCATCATGAAGTGAAATTGTGTCCACATTAAATATGAAATTCATATTGCGAAGATTGGCCTGAGGCAACGGTCTTCTTTGCCACTCAGGAAAGGGGATACGCTTATCTCTGAAAACTGAAATGTCCAGCTTGTTAACTTCGAGAGTCTGAGCGTTAAAGGAATTATTGTTGAATATATCCAAAAAGTCAACCTTGCCGAAGGATATGGAGTCGTTTGTAATTTGCAGCCAGGTCGATTGATATCCTTTTACACGGCCATAGTCGTATCTTCCAACCAATGGGATCAGGCCAAAATTAGTTGCATGAATAGATGAATCTTTTGAGTTTAATTTTAATTCATCGATTCTAATTGCCGACATATTATTAGGTAGTACATAGTTGAAATTTTTGATTTTTGCCATCAGGTTGTCTGAGTAAAAAATCCGGTTTGAATCCTTTGCAGATTTCGGATTAAGTTTTATGCCTTCGGCCAGGAGCCATATGTCAGGCATTACCAGTCCTGTTCTTAGTTCATCTGGGTTTTCAATAGTTACTTTAGAATCAGTGACCAAAATGCGTTCAATATCAATGCTTTTGAGCAGAAGCGTATCGAATGGAAATTCTTTACCACTGGCTTTTAAATCTGCCTTTTTATTAGTGCCATTTTCTGAAGCTGGGCCTGGTTGAGCATTGATATTCAGCATATCAGATATGCTTTCGAGCAGAAGTGTATCTGATGGAAATTCTTGACTATTTACATTCAAACCTTCTTTGTCCTCTTTATCTGTTAGTGGAGTTGATTGAAATTGGTCAAATTTAATCAGCGTATCAATTATGCTTTTGAATAGAAGATGATCAAGTTGAAAATTATTTCTTTTTAATTTGGAACCTTCTTTATTGCTATTTCCAGTCCCGGGAATTAAGTGAAATTCGGCGTCGTCAATCAGAATTTCAGATATGTCAACTGTTTGATTTTGAGTAAGATTAAAGAAGTCAAAATCCTGTATGATCAGATTATCTGCAGTAAACTTAACCTTGCTCTTTTCTGAAGATTCATTTTTAGTATTTGTAGCGTAGTAGATGCCGTTTAATCTGATATTACCGTCTTTGGTTGAAATGTAGTAATGATTGATGTTGTAAAAATCGCTGTTTGACTGATGATATGCGGAAAGGTAATCACCTTGCAGCCTCACATCGTTGGCAAATAAGAAACGACCAGGAAGCATCTCTGTAACTGAATCTACCTCTAAATTATCAATCAGAAAATTTAGATTTTGAACCTCTACAATCAGAGAATCTTTTTCAACTTTCTGATGAAAACTTATTGAGGCGTTTTTAATATTAAATGTATTAGCTCTCGCCCCAAGATACCTGTTCCGAAGCAAAAGAGGAATAAATCCAAGGTCAAGATTTGT
>DAOVVI010000252.1 GCA_030637245.1 Cyclobacteriaceae bacterium | reverse complement strand
TCAAATGATCATATAGAAAAGGAGCCTTTTCATCAAAAACAACTCAATGACGGACAGAGTAAATATGAAAAAATTGGTTTGGTCAAATATAAATACATTTCACTTTCCAACCTTTGGGACCAGGTACCGGATCCTCCACCCGTGATACTCCCTGCCAAAATGAAAAACCCTGTAGTGGAAGAACATTTGGTAAACCTTTCTCTAATGGAAGCTTATGAATATTTGTCAAATTTTGACCTGAAAAAAAAGTGGAATAAGAATGTTAGTGAGTTTAAATATGAGGAGGGAAAAATAAATCGAATTGGCACAAAACATATTTGTGTATTTGAAAGAGGAAAGGCACAATTCGAAAGTGTAACTAATGACTTTGGGAGTGCAAAATTAGTTTATGGTGAAAAAATGCTCAAATTTCCATTAGCGAATGATTTTACATTTTATTTCATTCTATCTCAGGTAGAAGAAAAAACTAAAATAAGAATTGAGATTCATTATAAACCATTTCCAATTATTGGATGGCTATTAAAACCAATTATTAACATGAACATTAAGAAAATAAATCGCAATTTTATAACTTCTTTTTCAAAGCTGGAAAGAAATAACAATTTGGAAGTATCAACTGTTGTAATATAAGATCCTTATTTTTAGTGATTGAAAAAACTGTTTAAACTAAATATCTTTATAAAACCAAAATTTTATTAAAAATGAAAAACTTCTTCATTAGTATGGCTTCGTGCTTTTTATTAATTGCGTTAATTACATCTTTTTCATGGGCCCAGGAAAGCCCTCATACAAATACGGAAAATACAGTTGATGGTGTGAAAATTATAATCGAATACCATTCACCAAAAGTAAAAGGAAGAATCATTTGGGGAGGCCTGGAACCTTACGACAAAGTATGGAGAACAGGTGCTGATAATGCAACCACCATTGAGGTAAGCGAAAATGTGAAAATCGGGAAGAACAAGATGCCAAAAGGCAAATATGCCTTATTCACAATACCCAAGAAAGGCGATACATGGACAGTCATCATCAATAAAGTTGCAGACCAATGGGGAGCATTCAGTTATGATGAAAAGCAAGATCTTTTCCGGTTTGACGTCAAGGTTGAAAGAACACTGGAAATTAACGAATCATTAAAATTTGAAGTAAAAGATGACGGAACAGTGATTTTTGGATGGGAATACAAGTCTTTCAACTTCAAAATAGAAAAGTAAATCGTATCTATTCGAATTACTGGTTCAAGGTTGAACTTCTCGATTGGGAACTTTGAACACTGAACCTGACAGCCTTAGAAATTAAAAAATAAAATATAATTATATTTGTTACGTTAGTGAAGGCAGGGTAGCAGATTTACCCTGTTTTTTATTTACTTAAGAGGAGGATAATGAGGAAGGGTTTATATTTTTTGATTTTAGTCTTGGTTGGGTTGAGTTCATGTAACAAGCCCGAATCACCACAATTTAAATATCTTGAAAATGTAGTGGTAGAATTAGAAAGCCTATCAACTGCCAATCTTCATGCAGAAGCTATACTTTTCAATCCAAATAAAAATACCATTACTATAAAAGGTGTTGATATTGATGTCCTGATAGATGAAAAGACCATTGCTGTATTGGAGAAAGACTATGATATAAAGGTGAAAGGAAATGACGATTTTGTCGTTCCGCTTGATGTAAAAATAAGGCTCAAAGACCTTAACCTGAATGCTATTGGCTCCGCTTTGGGATTGATTGGAGATAAGGGCCAGGAGATAAGATACCTTGGCAAAATTAAGGTTAAAGCCTATGGTGTTCCTTTTTCAGTCAAAATAGACTATAAAGACAACATCAACTTAAAGATATAAGTAAGTCTATAACAGGCTCAACACATTTTCAGGAGGCCTACCTAAAACTGCCTTTTTCCCATCAACTACGATAGGTCTTTCGATAAGCTTTGGATTCCCGATCATTATTTTTATCCACTCTTCATCTGAAAAGGATCTGCCCTTAAATTGTTCTTTGAAGATAGCTTCATTTTTTCTCAACAGTTGTTCAGGAGAAATTCCTAACAGATCGATGATTGACTTCAGTTCTTCTTCTGTGGGAACATCTTTCAGATACTCGATAATTTCAACATCTTTTCCGGCATCATTGATTAGTTGCAGTGTTTGTCGGCTTTTACTGCATCTTGGATTATGATATATTTTCATGAATTATAATGATTTTTCGTTTCATTCGGATACAAATATAGAAGCCATGGTATTTAATACAATCTCAATTGGCGGTCCGTTCATTCAGATTTCACAATTTTATTAATCATGTTTTTCCCAGTAAGGACTGAGCTTGTGACTACTGATGAAATTAAAGCGCCTGCGATTCCGCAAGAAACCATATCCTGACCGGTTAGATATAGGTTTTTAATAGGAGACTTTACATGAATCTCTTTGCTGGCAAACCTTTCCGGGCTGTGGTCAAGACCATAAATTTCTCCATGATCATAGTTTACAAAATGTCTAGTGGAGAGTGGCGTTGACAATTCATAGTAGTCAACTTTTCCTTTCAATTGAGGCATTTGCTCGTAGAGTTTCTGTAATAACCTTTGTGAATATCGTTCTTTTAAATCTTCATATTCCTGCCCTCGTTTTTTCCATTCTTCCGATTCCCACTTTTGAAATATGGCATAATCGCTTAAAGTGATGATCTCAATTGTACTTTTCCCGGGATATCGATTTTGAAAATCGGGATCTTTTGCGGCTGGAAACGAAACATATACAACCGGGAATTCTTCATTTTCAGGATCTTTGAGAAATCTCCTGATATTTTCATCATGATCATAATTATCAGGATAAATCCACAAATTGGTTTTTGGAAGATGCAATGCTTCCGGAGTTTCTTTAAACCCAATATAAAGGCATAAATGTGCAACGGAATATTTAAGCTTATTGATTTTTCTCAATTTGGCTGGATTAACATTTTGACCTTTAAGCAACTTGTTATAGGTATTATGAATTCCTATGCTGCTAATTATATTTGCGGCATAAAACTCCTTACCATCGATCATTTTCACACCAATAGCTTTTCCGTTTTTTATCAGTACCTCATTGACCTCTGCGTTTACAAATACATCTCCGCCGGCAGATTTTATAGTAGGCTCGATGGTATTAAATATCCTGGAAGAACCTCCCACCGGATAGCTTCCCCCCTCGAAATAATGATTTACCAACATGGCATGCATGATAAAACTGCTTTCGCCCGGAGGCATTCCATAATCTCCAAATTGCCCTGTGAGCACCCCGACTAATTCAGGATTAGAAATAAATGATTTCAATACCTCTTTGGTAGTTTTACTGTAGAATTCTTTTGATTTCCGGGAAATTAATCCGCCAAACAACTGATCGGTAATTTTTGGTATTCCCCGTCTGACGAAAAGTCCACGGCTTGTACCGGAAGCTTCCCTGATCAAATCCACATATTTATCAATACTTTTTTGGTCTTCAGGAGATTGGAAATTCGCTTTTAGTTTATTCTTAAAGTTTCCCTTCCCTTTATAAAAATTGAAAGATTTATCTCCAAAGATGATTCTATCATAATTATCTGACAATTCCGCCCATTGCAATTGTCCATCCGTAATGTAATTGAAAAGACGCCTGATAAATGATTTTTTCTGGTGGACCTGCCCGATATAATGTACCCCAACATCCCATTCATAGCCCCTGCGTTTAAAAACATGCGTAAATCCTCCGGGAGTATAATGCCTTTCGAGCACTAAGGAGCTTTGGCCTTCTTTGGCGAGTATGGCTGCCAATCCGCTGCCACTGATTCCGGAACCGATGATTATGTGATCGTATTTTTTATTTGGACTGGTCTTTTTATAGGATTCCGGCATAATTAATTATTTCAAGTTCAAACTAAAATATGAATTCTAACTCAATTTATAGATATAATTCTGTATTAAATCAAAGTTATTAAATTGTTCATTAACCTCCCTTATACACAAATCTGGAACTCTCTAAATACCCTCTGGTTGTAAATTTAAATTGGCATCCTTCAAGCGAGAGAGTTGCTACCACGCCCTTCTACTTCCAGTCGCTATAATGCCATAAACTTAAGCATGTTTTTTACTTCCTCTCCCCGCCTGATCCGGCGGGCAGGCCTTCACCCTCTCCAGAGAGGGACAATACGAGCTTAAGTTTATGGCATTATCTGCCCACTGCCACTTGCCACTTCTCAGAATACATTTAAATTGTATTTTTCTTTAAAGAAAGAAGTCACCCTTCTTGGAGACTCGATAATTCATAAATGAAAAGCGTCTGAAATTCAAAATGAAGAAGTATTTCCTTTTTATAAAGCAAGCACTTCAATGTTCAGCCGTGATAGATAACTAATATTTTAGTTGATTTTTACATAGATTTAATTTACATTCATACAAAAGATTTAGATCCTATTAAATAATAATAAAATACCGTTGAAAAGATCTGCCAAACGACCAGTACTCTTTG
>DAOVVI010000553.1 GCA_030637245.1 Cyclobacteriaceae bacterium | reverse complement strand
TTCCTCGGGTTTGATTGATCAAAAGAGGGCGAACCATCTTTAGAAAATATCAACAAATTTTTTAAAATGTCATCAAGACGTTTTTCTAAATCATGAACGGATAACGAGGAAAGATATCTCCTGTTTTCGACACTTTTTTGCTATATAGGGTAAAATAGCTCTATACATTAAACTGAGGTATATTTTTGATTTGTATTGGGTGTCCCAGTAAAATTCAATATTTCCAATGGAGAAAATTTTTTTTTCATACACGAAAATCTCATGAGCTTAAATCACAAACTTCATCTGTTTTCACACGATACTCCTAATATTGTTGGGAAATTCCAATATTATTTGGAGTCCCTGTGTCGAAAACAGGAAGATAATAAACCGTTTATAAAAGAATAATAAATTGAAGTTTGTTAAAAGGTACTTTTAAAAAATCTTAGGATTGTATCGTGATAGAGGTATTTGTCATTAAAAAGGAACACTTTTGTCCTACTTTTTCTGATGTGGATTTTCTCTTTTCATCTTATTAACATCTTCATGGAAAAAATGGATATAAGTAAAGCATTCCGGTACATGCGAATCCCAAACGCCATGTGGACTCCAGGCCCAACCCCCGGAATCATTGGCCGGCATTGCCTCCTTGTACTGATTAAAACGTGAGAAGTCCATCCGCCAGATATCCTGATCCTGAGGCGGAAGACTGTGGCTATCACCCATAGCCAACACTGACATACCTGACCATGGCAGGGCAAGTTCCACTGTCCAACCCCGGTCACGATCCTTGTCATCATTGATTGTACCATCCAGGAAAACCGCACTTTGCAATCCCGTGAAGTCCCAATTCCAGTACCCGATTCGGGGGCCCCGTGGATGAGGTTTATAGCCCACTCCATGAAATGGTTTACTCCCTGGTTGGTGGCGATTAAATGCTGCCATGGTATCATATCCGTCGTTTTTATATGATTCCTCCCAAATGAAAAACACTTCGTATATCGTTCCAAATGCATTAATCTCAAATTCGTAATAAGCATCCCGTCCAGCGATGAATAGCTCAACATCATTATTCTGGTAGATTGGGGCATCGCGTTCAGTTAGGGTAGCTTGTATGTTTGGTTCCTCTATCCAGTAGGCTACATACAAATATGTATCATCCCATAGTACAGCAGCCCTGGTGTCATGAATGGTCTCCGCGCCGGAAACTAGATCCCGAAAGTGGGGAGAATGTGGAGCAACCTTCCAGGCATGTTCATCCAGCCGACCATCAATGTGGGGTGCCGTAGTAACCCTGTAGGCATTATAGTGTGGTATCTCATCCTCCGTACAGGGCGGATGCATGATCGTATCCGCCTGAAATGGAACAGACACCTCAGGACGTAACGCAAGTACCGGCTGGCATTCATTTGATCCACCAGAGAAAATGTTTGTCGAGTTGTCCTTGAATAAAAAAAGTAAGATTACCAGAAGAAACAAATTATAATTCATAACATCATTTAATCATGAATAATGTAAATGTAATGTTATTCTGTTAATCACCATTTGCTCCCGGACAATACTTCCTGGATTATTGCTGTAGATTTTGACAAGTAAAACTGGAATATGGAATGCCAAGCGTCCATCAATATCTGTAAATACAAAAGTGTCCTGGCTTATCAGAATGGTTATCCGATTCGATTAGCCATGACAAAATCACTAGATTATTACCCTCAGAGGACTACGCCGGTGAGCAATTGTGGAAATTGGTCAAGGGATAGTACGGGAAGTATCTTTGCAGGAAGGAATTTTAGTTCTTGATGATTCTTCAGAGAAGCCATACGGAGGAGAATGAGTTGGTATGTTGCCATTATGATCATTCAAAAACAGGAGTATTTCAGACATTCCAATAAAAATCGTTTTCAAATGCCCACTAAAAGGAGGTGGAGATTAGAATTTTTTAAACTTATAATTTCAACAAACCACAAATTTCTGAAAGACTTTTTATCAGCCACTACAAGGAAGAGCAGCCCCATAATAACATCAATAAAAAGCTGGGTATAAATAGCCTACGTAAAGCTTTTCCAATATGCCTTG
>DAOVVI010000177.1 GCA_030637245.1 Cyclobacteriaceae bacterium | reverse complement strand
TCGTAGATACCTGTTTCTTCATAAACAGGTCTGTCTTCAATATGACTTTTTAGAAGTTGTTCCTTGCCCCATAATTCACCATTAGACAGATGAAATACGAGTTCGTCTGATAAGATATCATCAAGTTTTTTTCTATCACGTGTGTTCATAGCATCAACCCACTGATTGGTCAATTTTACTAGTTCTTCTGAGATTTTATCTTTATTAAGATCAGCTATTTCAGCAGAACTCTGCTGACATCCATAAAGTGCAAAAACTGATAGAATAAGAGCAAGAGATTGGGTTTTGAAGGATTTCATGATGTTGGTGGTTGGTTTATATATTTAAAACATCTATGACCTGAAAACCGTTCCATCAGGTTTAGTAATAATGTTTTGCTCTTACTGGCGTTTGTTTACAACACGAGCCTATTCCCTTTCTTTTCCTTTGTATCCCTTCTTCAATTATAAACCTGTTAAATCATTCATTTATTCCCACCACCTTTTGTCACCAATTTCACACATTTGCAAACGCGCACGAGTTGGATAATTCATTTTAAAGCAATTTTAAGGCGATCCGGAAATATTTCTTTATGTAAAGTAAGGTGCTTTTTGGGTCTTTAGCCGCATCAAAGTCCAGCTTTAAATACTTAATCATATGTCGTGTTCTTCTACAGGTTTCTTCTAAATTCTGACCAAGTAAATATTTAGCTTTTATATTTCCCAAAATGGATTGGCTAACCCGTCTTGTACTTATTATTGATTTTGGAAACGGGCAAACCAAAAAATCAATCATTTCAGATATTTGGAGATTATCGGTAATTTTTTTAAGCCTTTCGCTGGGCAGCCCTTTTCCAACATCGATACTTTTGAGAAACTGCAAATTCAGCTTTATCTCATCCCGCAACTCATTTCTAATATTTGAAATAGCAATTTGGTTTTGTGCTATGTTTTTGGTTGCATCATAAATATCTTTAATTATACCCATAGATTATTTTTTTGATCCTATTCACCATTCTATTCATATTTTCCAATTCCCATGTCACTAAACCAAAGGTATTCTGGAATTTCGCAATACTTCATATTTCAAATTCTAATGAAGATCTTCTTTTTATACAACCAGTAGCAGATATACCATAAGAAGAATAACACGATCATGCCGGTCAGTATGTCAGCGGTTGATTCTCCTGTCCAGCCGAACAAAGCCATGGAAAAAGGGTGTATAATATGCTCAATAAATCCCGAGCCTCCCACATTGGCAAACAGATAAATGAACAGGGGATTCATTCCTACGATGGCAAAGAATACAGACCATTTCTTCTGTTTCATAATGTCGATAAGCCAGTACGAAAATGCCAAAGCCAATAACGTCCATCCGCCGCTGACGATAACAAATGAAGATGTGCATATGCGTTTAATTATAGGAGTGACAGGATCGAGCGCATAACCGGCAACCACACCGATGAGACCGGCTATTACAAGTATTTTCAGTTTTTGCATGGCCGTCCTGTTGCTCATCAACAACTGCCCTGCCAGTACTCCCCAGATAGTGTGGGCAGTTGTAGGGATTGCATTAAATGATACCCAATGACCGGTAAGATTTGCTCCTCCATATTGCAAGTCCAGCCAGGTACCGAAATTTTCATTGGCTACAAATGGGTGATTAAAACCTTCAACCGGGAAAAACCGGTATATGAGTTCTGTAACTGCTAAGAGAATAAATGAAAAAATGATCTGCGTTCTGACCGGTTTGTTCATCACCAGAAATGCCAGCAGGTAAGTAACAGACAATTGAGCCAGTACGTTTTGAAAATGGAATCCTATTTTTCCATTGCCAATGCAATACAAAGACCAACCCAGGAGCAAAAGTATGAATGCCCGCTTGATTATGTGCATACGGATTTGTGTGTATGTGTGACCCCGTTTTGTCCGGTTAGCAAAGGAATATGGCATGGCCACACCCACGATAAACATAAAAAAGGGCTGAATCAAATCCCAGAATCGTAACCCATTCCATGGCTCATGATGAAACTGCCTTCCTATCGCATAGATAAAAGTACCTTCCAATTCAGGGGCGGTCAGTGATGATAAGAGACTTGTGGAGCTCGCAACCAACAAGAACATGGTAAATCCACGGAAAAAGTCGAGAGAAAATAAACGTTCTCCTTTCAAATCAGAATTAAGATTGGTCATAATTATATATTTTGAATATTAAAAAAATAGAATACGGTTATTATAGTGAAGTGCTTTAATGCAAATTATGGCTTTTGTGAAATATTATTTATCATTTCCAATAAAATTAAGACGACCATTTGCGTCTTTATTAAAAAATCCATGATTAAAATTTAGCGGTTAACAATTAGTTCATTTTGAAATTAATAGGTCTAACCAATCCGGTCACCCAAAATCAATCGGTGAACTTTTCTCCCATTTCCCCTTGGTAAAATCAGGAAATTGAACCGGCTGCCCTTTTTTTGCAACGGACGCTTCAGACAATGGAGAAACAGCGCTGCTGGTTACCGAGTCATAAACATCAAAATAAGGAACCTCTCCAGCTCTAAGAGCTTGTGCCAGTAAATGCCAGGTTAATGGAGTTTTCATACCCTGGCTGCCATGACCCCGGATCGCCTCTTTTCTAGGAGGTGGATTGTAGTTTTTAACCAGGGGATGCTGGTACTCTTCAATCCATTTTTCCGCACTTTCCCATTGGTGTGATTCCGGACTAATGCCATCTATATAAATATTAGTTCCGATTCCACTGCTACCCAAAAAAACACCTTTTGTTCCCTGCACCTTAAATATGCCACGGGGATGAGGGGTATTCGTATCGAAATTTAATGTAATCATCTTATCCTTGACCGTACGAAGGAGTGAAACGTTCACATCTCCCTGGGCCATTGGCAGTTTAGCATAAGGATGCCCTTCACCGTAATAATTTTTGGCATACTCATTCAACATAGTTGCGCCAGAGCTCACCGACACTATATAATCCAATCTGTCACCATGATTGATATTCATCATGGCCATGATTTTATTCATTGGATGATCCGGGTAAAGATTGCCATTCCGGTCAATCGAATGCTGCAAGCGCCAGGGTTCTTCTTCCGGATTAAATTTTACCATTCTAAGATCATGGACATATCCGCCAACACAATGAATAACTTCCCCAAACACTCCCTGCCGGATCATGTTCAACACCCCCATGGCATAGTTAGACTCGAGCAATGCTTGCTCCAGCGCCAGCGTAGCCCATTTTCCTGTTTTCTCTGATGTTTCCACTACTTCCCAGGCCTCGTCAAGTGTAAGAATAATGGGTACTTCACTTACTGCATGTTTCCCGTTTTTCATGGCTGCAATACAAACCTGTGCATGCCATTTCCATGAGGTGGCGCATATGACAACGTCCAGTTCTTCCTGCTCACACATCCTGACAAAATCTGTGTCAGATTTCCCGTAAAGATTTGGCGTTGGCTGACCTGTCCCTTCTACCCATCTCTTAGCACGATGAAGATGCGCATCTTTAATATCACAAAGTGCTGGTACCACAACACCTTCAATACCAAGGGCGGCATCGAGGTGATAAGAACCCCGACTGCCAACTCCTACAAAACCAATTCGTAGAGGCTTTTCATCTTTAGGAGCAGCCTGAACCATACTATAATTTGATAATGCCATACTTCCGGCAGTGATAGCGGAAATTTTTACAAAGTCCCGGCGTTTAATGTTTTTGTTCATATCATATTTTATTTTGTAGATAATCGAAATTCAGTAGTTAAAAATTCCTGCCTTGATAAATGAATGTTGCTTATAATTCCTTAACCATAAATATACATAAACTTTCGAGTTTAGTATAATTACTTATTAATAGCTTTCAAAATGAATAAAGCAGAAACTAGACTATGCTTTTTAAAGAAAGACTATACTTGATAGAGTGGGAACAAATATTTTGAGGTTGTTATTGTTTGTTTGTAAAATAATACTGGCACCTGGGGAAAATTTGAATTCATGGAAAAGAGGGACTTTTTGTCTGTATGTAGCGTTTTTAAACAAAAACTAAAAATACCCCCTGTGGATGATATTGCTGATATTTCATTGTAAACATATGATTATCAGCATCAATTCCCCTTACCCCCCTGCCTACCGGCAAGGCAGGCTTCTCCAAGGGGGAGTTAATCGGACGCCGGTAATAAAATACTATTGCGATAATGTAAAAGACAATATTTTCGATCAATTCAGGTCATCCATGACCACATTCAATGCCTGTTCCGATATTTTGTGCTCCTTGTGACTACTGTCAAGATATATGTCATAGTCGCTGTTGCCGACCTTTTTAATCCTGCTTTTCAAAATGTGTTCATAGGTGCGATATTTGACACCCCCAAAACAACACGCATCAAATTGATTCAGTATTTGGAATTGCTTTCGCCGGGCGCCATTCGATCCCATCATATAAAGCTCCGGATAATTGGCAATTCGATAAAGTTCCGGCAAACTTTGTTCATAGTCACCCCAGTCGCGAGAACATTCTGACCGGAGAAAAATTGGCAATGAGCCAGCGACAGGATAGCTGTGTTGGATTCTTGTGTCGATAGCCGCACATAAAGTCGTTGTCCATCCGCCTCCCGAAATGCCAATCATATGCACAGCATCATAATTGAATCTATTTGCATAATTTATACTGGCTATAACCGGGTCGATAAAGTATTTAATAGCGCCATCTGGAAGAAATTTTAGTTCTTCATGGGTAGTAAGTTTGATTTTTCCAAATCCTGGAAGATCAACAAGCGATTGATTATTCATTCCTAACAAAGGCATCGAAAATGCCACGACACTATACCCATTATTGAGAAAGAAATTGATGGTTTCTATGCCAATAATAAAATCCCCTCTGTGACCCTGCTGATATATCATCAGTTTATTCTTGCTTTGTTTAGGGATAAAGTGATAGGCGATTGACTTTAAACCATAATCCATGGAAATAACTAGCTTATCAATCTTTTCTAAATTTTGATGAAAGAGAGAATCATATCGTTGATCCTTAATGTTCTTTTCAATAACGGGTAAATCTTTATCCGGGAAGCCTTCTTTCTCCCATATAAAATTTATGAGTTGCTTTCTTCTTTCAATGATATCATTTTCATTATTAATTTGAATTAGCGCTTCGACATCCGTCTCATAATACACCGGTCTGATTTTATCAAAAAATGGTTCATCCTGAGACCAGTCCGGTAACGTATCCGTTTTCAGATTCATTAACTCCGGTTCTTCTTGTTGTTCACTTACTTGTTTGGGATTTTCTTTTACCTGGCATGCAAATGTTACCAAAAAGATTACGATGAATTCTAAAAATTTACT
>DAOVVI010000555.1 GCA_030637245.1 Cyclobacteriaceae bacterium | reverse complement strand
CGCCTATCAAAAATTCGGAAACGGTGAAACACCTGAATCGTCCGGAATAAAAGGTGATCACCTGATTGGAAAATATTATGTGAGGTTTGACCAGGAATATAAAAAAGAAATCCAGTTCCTTGTTGAAAAAGGCATGGCAAAAGAGGAAGCTGAAAAAGAAGCTCCCTTGTTGAAAGAGGCCCAAAAAATGCTCCTGGATTGGGAAAATGGAGTTGAGGATGTGGTAAACCTCTGGAGGCAAATGAACATTTGGGTTTATGAAGGTTTTGACATCACATACAAAAGAATGGGCGTCAGTTTCGACAAAACCTACCATGAATCAGACACGTATTTGCTAGGTAAATCTATCGTAGAGGAAGGATTAGAAAAGGATTTATTTTACACCAGGATAGATGGATCAGTTTGGGTGGATTTGACTGATCAAGGTTTGGATGAAAAGTTACTTTTACGAGCTGATGGCACCTCGGTTTATATGACACAAGACCTCGGTACGGCAGATCTTAAATATTCCGATTACACCTATAACAAATCTGTATATGTTGTTGGCAACGAGCAAGATTATCATTTTGACGTACTATTTAAGATCTTAAAAAAGTTGGGCCGACCGTATGCTGACGGCCTGTTCCACCTTTCGTATGGTATGGTGGATTTGCCCGGAGGGAAAATGAAATCGCGTGAAGGAACCGTAGTCGATGCAGATGACCTGATGGATGAAATGGCAGAAACAGCCAGGAGGCATACACTTGAATTGGGGAAGATTGACGGATTTAATGAAGAACAGGCCAATAAATTATATGAGACACTTTCATTAGGCGCTTTGAAATACTTTTTATTAAAAGTAGATCCTAAAAAACGGATGCTTTTCAACCCCGAAGAATCCATTCAATTCCATGGAAATACAGGACCTTTTATCCAATATACCCATGCAAGAATCTCTGCGATTATCAGAAAAGCAATACAGTTGAATATTGATTTTAATAGCTTTGATATAGAAAAATTGCGTGATTGTCATGAGACAGTTCGCTCAATAATTTTCCTGATCAATAGTTATCACCGGCTCATAGAAGAAGCTGCAGAAAATCATTCACCGGCTATTATCGCTCAATTTGCCTATGATGTGGCAAAAGAGTATAACCGGTTTTATGCAGAAGAACCTATCCTGAAAGAAAGTGATGAAAACTATCGTAAGTTTAAAATCGCTTTTTCTTTTCAGGCAGCTAAAACTATTAAAAAATCCATGGGTTTATTAGGCATCGATGTTCCTGAAAGAATGTAAATTATCCAGTCATTGAAAAACTATGAGCCAAATTAAAGAATGGATACATGCAATTAGATTAAGAACCTTACCTCTGGCGTTGGCCAGTATTGGGCTCGGAAGCTTTCTGGCTGCTTTTGAAGGTAAATTCAGGTGGCCTGTTTTTTTACTCAGCGGATTGACCACCGTTTTTTTACAGATACTTTCTAACCTTGCCAATGATTATGGAGATTCCCAACATGGCGCTGACCACTTAGATCGTGAAGGACCAAGCAGGGCAGTTCAGTCCGGAGCAATATCTCCAAAATCCATGAAGGTGGCTGTTTACACCCTCATAGGTCTATCCTTAATCAGTGGATTATCATTGCTTTATATTTCAATTTCCGGATTTAGCAAAGAATTCATCATCCTGTTTGTCATTGGAATGCTTGCAATCGGAGCGGCATTAAATTATACAATGGGTAAAAATCCATATGGATATGCCGGATTTGGAGATTTGTTTGTAATTCTTTTCTTTGGGTTCGTTGGAGTTATGGGTACCTACTTCTGTCATACGGGAAGTTTCAATGTTCAGGCTTTGCTACCAGCATTTAGTTGTGGTTTACTTTCCACCGCTGTTTTAAATGTGAATAATATCCGGGATATCGCATCGGACGAAAAAGCCGGAAAGATGTCCATACCTGTCAGAATAGGAAGAAGAAATGCAGTCATTTATCATTGGACTTTGATTGTGTTCGCTATAATTTCTACGCTTATATTTGTGATTATTCAGTATCGCTCACCCATCCAGT
>DAOVVI010000496.1 GCA_030637245.1 Cyclobacteriaceae bacterium | reverse complement strand
TGAATATCTGGAACAATTAAAGTCTGACCGCAAAAAAAAGATCCCATTTAGTTATTATACCTATCGGCAAAGACACAAGGATGGCAGCTATCGCTGGTTTGAAACAAAAATACGAAGGGAATTTCGGGATCAGGGACAAGTTGTCGAAATGGCGGCATCAGTTGATATCACGAAGCGCAAGAAATTTGAGTTGGAATTGGAGATGCAGAAGGGGTTTATTGAGCAACTTTTCGATGCTGACCCAAACCTCATTTTTGTGCGGGATGGAAATAGAAGGATTATTTATTGCAACAGGGCCGTTGCCAAACTTGTGGGGATGCCTCGGGAAGAATTTCTTTCGAAGGAAGAAAACATGTTCCCTGCTTCTGATGAGCAGATACAGAAATATCTGGAGATAGAGGGGAAAGTTATAAAACAAGGTGAAGAAATACTTATTGAGGAACAAATCTCTGACAGTAAAGGCGTTGTTAATTACTTTCAAACCATTAAAAAACCATTAAAAACTACGAATGGAGATGTAAATTTGTTAAGCATCTCAACAAACATCAACAAAATAAAGTACTACGAAAAAGAAACCCAAAATGTGATGAAGGCGAGAAATGAATTTTTCTCTGCAATGAGTCATGAAATAAGAACTCCTATGAATGCCATTTTGGGAATGACTGAATTAATGCTTCGCAGAAAGCCAAGAAAAGATCAATCCAAATTGCTGCAAACGCTTCATTTTTCTTCTAAAAATTTGTTATCGCTCATCAATGATATTCTTGATTTATCAAAAATAGAATCGGGGAAAATAGAGATCGAAGAAGTAAATTTCAATATAAAAAAGCTAATTGAATATGTGATGGCGAGCTTAAGACCTAGGGCTCTGGATAAAAACCTTAACGTTTCTTACAAACTTGCTGATGATGTTCCGGAAGTTATTAATGGAGATTATATCAAGCTTAGCCAGATATTAAATAATCTTTTATCGAATGCGATAAAATTTACCAAGGAAGGGAATATTGATATTAGCATAGAACTTCAAAAGCAAACTACATCAGGTTATATCTTAAGATTTGATGTAAAAGATACGGGTATAGGAATAGCAGGAGATAAGATAAAAAATATATTTGATCCATTCCATCAGGCTAATAAAAGTACGACGAGAGTCTATGGTGGAACAGGATTGGGTTTGTCGATTGTGCAAAATTTGGTAGAAATCCAGGAAGGGACAGTTGATGTAAAAAGTGAAGAAAATGTTGGATCAGTTTTTATAGTAACATTACCATTTAAGAAATCAGACACGAGTATGCCGGTAAATAGTTTGCCGACTTTTAAAATTAGCGCCTTTAAGTGGAAAATGAAATTACATGTATTATATGTAGAAGATGTTACCACAAATCAATTCCTGATCGATGAAATCCTTGGAGATTGGGGTATTACAGTTGATATGGCATCAGATGGATTTGAGGCGCTTAAATTGGTTGAGCAAAAAAACTACGATCTTATTTTGATGGATATCCAGATGCCGGGTATTGACGGATTAGAAACTACACGAAGGATCAGGGGCATGGACGATCAATATTTTAAAGACATACCTATTTTAGCGCTTACTGCCAGCACCACTGAATCGACAAGAGATGAAATTTTCTTATCAGGAATGCAGGATTATATTTTAAAACCAATAGATGTTGATGATCTGAGAGCTAAAATCGTTGAGCATTTGAAGATAATTGATGAATTTGAGGATTTGCAAATAATTGATGCAGAATCTGATGAGAATGAGAAAGATACAAAAATTATATTTGAAAGAACAGATAAGCTATTTCTTGGCAATTTTGTCAGGTACCAGGAATTTTTAAAAATGACTATTGATGAATTCAGAGTCAATCTGGAACTGTTGACTTTTTCCATCTATGATGAAGATCTAAAGAAATATCGTCAACTTCGTCATCGCATGAAAAGCCTGATTGCTACTTTTGGGATGACCGAATTATTGAAATTAATGGATCAAATAAAGGCAAAGCTTACCGAAGGGGGATTATCCAAAAAAGAAAAGATAGAGTTTGCCATTTCACTGGAATATCATGTGAATTTCTTGATCGATAGCCTCACAAATAAGCTGGCTTCACTCAAATGGCAATAGCTCAGGCCTACTGGGTGCTAGGCTATGGGCGCTGGGTTCTGGGTATTGAAAAACCAATAATCTCCACCTACCGAACATTCAATGTCCATAAGTTGCGATTCAAAAATTCAAAACTTACTCAAAATATTGAATTCAGTAACTAATATTTCACCATTTTAAAATGGTCGATATCACATTCCTGAAATAATTCCCCTTCTTTTTTAAATCCGAATTTACTATATAATTTCATAGCTGCTAATTGAGCGTTAAGATATAACTGCTTACCGTTCGAATCAGGATTTGAATCAATGTCTTTTAATACCGCATCAACCAATGCGCTGCCGACGCCATTATCCCGATAATTTTCTAATACAGCAAACCTTTCCAGTTTTATGCCTTTTTCAGTAAATCTCCATCTTGCAGCTCCGCAGGGGGTACCATCAATATAGGCTAAAAAATGAAATGATTCT
>DAOVVI010000441.1 GCA_030637245.1 Cyclobacteriaceae bacterium | reverse complement strand
TTCAGCTGAAGTTTTTGTACTAAGTTTATTCCGAGATACTTTCTTCAGGTATTCGCTGATTTCTATTTCAAACCGATCTGTGATCTCTTCATATTTTATTATCTTTTTAATCAATTTACCGCTTTTCTTGTCTTTTTGATTGCTGAATAAATCATGGACAAAACCAACCATTTTTTCTACTTTCTCACCAAAAATGATCACTTCTTTTTTCGCCTGAACAAGGGATAATTCTGATGTTGAGAGCATTCCGAATTTGATGTATTGCAGATGGAATACCTCATCCTCATCGGACTTAACCGGAAGAATGGTTTCGGCAATTCGTACCAATTGTGGAACAAACCAAATGAAAATCGATGTATTGAGGATATTAAAAAAGGAATGGAATATAGAAAGAGCTACAGGTACACCTTCTGCTGCTTCATAAGCCGAAATATTTCCTAAACTAACCGAAATGGAATTGATAAAATGCAGTAGCGGAAAGAGAAAAGGCAAAAACAGCGCTACGCCAAACACATTGAAGATCAAGTGAACGATTGCTGCCTGTTTGGCAATCCTATTGGCTACAATTGCTGAAATATTTGCTGTAATGGTTGTTCCGATATTGTCTCCCAAAACCATGGCAGCAGCCAGCTCAAAACCAAGCCAACCCTGATAACACATCACGATTGTAAGCGCGACTACTGCGCTAGATGATTGGATGATCATTGTGAGAATGCAACCAATGAGTATGAAAATTAATACCGAAGCGAAACCGAAATCATTAAAACTTCTGATAAAATCTAAAACCTGAGGATTGTTCTCAATGTTCGGTACATTGGATTTCATGAAATCAAGACCAATAAATAAAATTGCAAAACCAATCAACACTTCAGCCCAGGCTTTATATTTGCTTTTACTAAACATCAGCGGAAATGCCAATCCTATGAGGGGTAATGACAGAAGTGAAATTTTTACCTTAAACCCAAATAACGTTATAAGCCAGGCCGTGACAGTTGTTCCAATGTTAGCTCCTAAGATTACACCTACAGATTTTGCCAGAGGCAACAAACCGGCATTGACGAAGCTTACGACCATTACAGTGGTTGCCGATGAAGACTGAATAATAGCAGTTATCAATAATCCGGTTAATACTCCGGTAAATCTGTTGGAGGTCATTGATGATAAAATACTTCGCATGCGATCGCCTGCTACATTTTGCAACGCTTCACTCATCATTTTCATTCCTAATAAAAAAAGACCGAGTGACCCAACGATTGTGAGAAAATTAAAAATAAAACTCATGATTTGAACCTAAAACTATTTTATAAAAACCTGTTGTAGAAAAATGAAAGCTTAAAAGAAACAAAGAAGAAAGATTTAAGAAACATAATATTAAGAAAATATTAAAACAAAGTCACGAAAGTGTTAATACAACATGGAAGGGCACAATGGCCAGGGGCTTATTTTTACCGGTTACTGGATTCTGGGTATTGGCTCTGGGTTCTTGGTTGTGTATCAAGCTTTATCGAAAACCAAAAACTTAATACCGATAACGTCTGCCTACCGTAGGGAATACCGGTATCAGGAAAAATTAAATAATGAGTTGCGATTCACAATAGTTCAAGTTTTTCACAAATAGCAAATTATCAATTATTTAAAATAGTATATTTCAATTTTGCGAGACCTTTATAATCAAATCTTTGCGACTTAGCGGCTTAGCGAGAAATAAAAAAATGACGAAGTATTAAATTCAATAAAAATCACTTAAAAAACGATCTGCTTCTAATCTCAAAAATCAATAGATTGGTAAATGTAAAAAAGGTCAATGCTATAAGCGATGTCTTCAGAATAGGTGAAAGCTCAAAAGAAAAAGCAATTTTGTTGAAGATCCCTTTAATTATTGAAGTATCAATATTCAACGTATATCCATACAGATTAAGGCCTTGCCCCTCTGCGGGGCTTCCAAATAAAAGATAGACAAATAAGGATAATCCCAAAAAAGCCAGCACCAGCCAGGCGGTTTTACTAATTATTGGTTTATATACGAATGCACTTTCCTCAGATTGAGCTTTTATATTTTTAATGATCTGATTTGTGAAATTACTAGATGGTTGTTCAATTCCTCCTTCGTCAAATATTGACTTTATATATGGATCCTTTTTAATTTCTTCCGAACTCATAACATATCAACGATTTCATCCTTTAAAATCTTTTTCAATTCAAATAACATTTTTTTTCTCCCTCTGTGCAAGAGAATTTTAATATTTGAATTGGTGAATCCGGTGATCTCTTCTATTTCTTTGATGCTGTTTTCATTTAAATAAAACAACGTCATTGTCACACCTTCTTCTTCTTTCAGTCTGCTTATGGCCGTCGAAATAATTTTCTTTCGCTCCCTGTGGTGCAAAATATCAAGGCCATCATCCTCTTCTTCATGGATTGAATCAGCAATTGGAGATTCTTCCATGGAGTAACTCTCAATTTGCTTTTTCCTGAATCTGGAAATAGCGGTATTATAAATTATTTTATATAGCCAGGTCGAAAATTTGGAATCCTGCTTAAATGAACCTAGAGAATTATAAGCTTTTAAAAAAGCATCCTGGGCAATCTCTTCAGCATCCTCATTATTTTTAGCTATGCGCAATGCCAACGTATATGCCAGCCCTTTATGCTTTTCTACCAATATTGCAAATGATGGTAGATTGCCTTTTAATACCTTATTTATATAAAAGCTGTCCTCCCTGTAATTCATTTTGTCATTAGACGCCCATTTAATCTATTAAGTTACAAAATATTTATTTGAATTTTTTGTAACCGGTTTTTTAAAACCAGCGTCAAAGGTTTCGAATTGAATAAAAACTTTAAAATTTAAATAAAATGGAAGAAGTATTAATCCCTCTAATCGTATTTGGATCTATGTTTGCCGTTGTTTACGTCTTTTTAACTACCAGAAATAAAGAACGTCTTGCGTTAATTGAAAAAGGAGCTGATGCCACTTTATTCAAGTCTGG
>DAOVVI010000141.1 GCA_030637245.1 Cyclobacteriaceae bacterium | reverse complement strand
TGTACAGCTATTCTCTAAATGGTGCAATATAAAAAATTTAATTCGATGATGAAGTAGTTGTACCATCCGGAATTTCAACATTTTTTTTAGATAATAGTATTCAGCTTTAATAAACAATATTCTTTGAATACCTGAATATTACTCAATTTTAAATTTATTAGAACTTGTGCAGCATGAACATCATTTAGTGGATCAATCATTTTCATTGCAGGCTTTTTTTAACTGGTATATCTATTTCGTAACCCGGATTATACTACTCGGAATTTCAAATTACAGATATTCTTCCTTCGCCCTTGTTGTGCCCGCCTGCCGGCGAGGCAGGTCTTTTGACCAACAAGCAAATGATACCCGTTTTTGTTTGTTGGTGACAACACCAACAAAGGCTCGATCAGGTAATTTGATTTTCTGATGAATATATTCCATAATCGAAGACAATTTGATAGCAAATTATATGTGTTAAGATTTATTAATTTTTTCGTGTCTTAAGTTATTGTCAATTCTTTACCGCAAATTCATCCGCTCCGGTTATTTTTGCTCAGCAATCATTTATTGATATGGAATTAAAAACTAGTGAAATAAAAAAAGCCGTAGAACAGATAAGGAAAAAGAATGGTTTTATCTGCGATATGGATGGAGTGATCTATCATGGAAATAAAATACTTCCCGGCGTAAAGGAATTCATCGAATGGCTTCAGCGGGAAAAGAAACGATTTCTTTTCCTGACTAACTCTAGTGAGCGTACACAACCAGAGCTGCAGGATAAATTGGCTCGAATGGGTATTTTAGTTGATAAAGAACATTTCTATACCAGTGCTCTGGCAACCGCATCTTTTTTAAATTCACAAAAGCCGAAAGGAAGCGCTTACGTGATTGGAGAGGCCGGTCTGTTCAATGCCCTTTACGATGTGGGTTACAGGATGAATAATGTAGATCCCGATTATGTTGTGATGGGAGAGGCGAGGTCTTATAGCTATGAAAAAATAGAACAGGCTGTTAACCTTGTGATAAATGGAGCAAAACTCATCGGCACAAATCCGGATGTAAACGGTCCGATTGAAAATGGTATAGCTCCGGCAACTGCAGCCCTAATAGCTCCAATTGAAATTGCCGCTGGGAAAAAAGCTTATTTTGTTGGCAAGCCTAATCCCCTGATGATGCGTAGCGCCTTAAAAAAATTGCAATGCAGGCGCGAAGAAACTGTTATTATTGGAGATCGAATGGATACAGATATCATTGCAGGAATAGAGTCGGAAATAGATCCCTGCCTTGTTTTGAGTGGAATCACCTCTCATAAAGAGATTGATCAGTTTGCCTATCGGCCTCATTTTATTTTAAACGGAGTAGTGGATATTATAAAATCATAAAAAATGTTAGACTTTTCAGAAGCCATACTTTCAAATTTGGCCATACATCAGGTTGGTAATAAATCCAATGAAGAAGGGACCATTATTTCAGAACAAGAAGTAGAGATCAACGGCAGTATTTCACCATTACTGACTACCTATTTTACCAAACCATTCAAACTTCAGGAGTTTTACAATTTTTCCCATGAAACCAACCTTAATTTGAATGAGGCATATTCCTATGTGAAAAGTATATTTAATGATAAGACTTCCCTGCTGTTGCAATCCATCAATATTGCCAGGCACTTGTACGAGCATTCGAATCATCCAAACATAAAACCGGGGGAATTGTATGTGGCATATTTTGATAATTGCTATCTGAATGATGAAATAACTGAAGTAATCGGCATTTTTAAGTCCGAACAAAAAGAGACCTTTCTCAAAGTTTTTCCGGAAGGAAAGTCATTTGCAGTCAGTCGTGATGACGGTATCAACATCAACAAACTGGATAAAGGTTGCCTTGTATTTAATGAAAATGCTGATGATGGGTATAAAGTGCTTTTGGTTGATAATACTAACAAAGGTGAAGAGGCAAAATATTGGAAGGAATTCTTTCTCAAGGTAAAACCTCAGGAAGATACATATTTTCATACCAAAAACTACCTTCAAATGTGCAAGAACTTTGCAAGCGAGGCATTTCCGGAAGCAGATAAAATTGACCAAATGTCATTGGAACAGGAATCGGCAAAATTCTTTAAGGAAGAAGACGCGTTTGATAAAGTGCATTTTCATGAAAAAGTTTTACAGGAGCCGGAGATCATTGACGCATTTGAAGCTTACAAAGAAAATTATCAGGAAAGTAACCATATGAGAATATATGATGAATTTGATATTAATTCCGAGGCAGTAAAAAAAATGAAGCGGGTTTTTAAAAGTGTCATTAAGCTCGATAAGAACTTTCATGTCTATGTCCATGGAAACAGAAGTTATATCCGAAAGGGGTTTGACGAGGAATCCAACATGAATTTTTATCAATTATTCTTTAAAGAGGAATCCTGATCTCGTATGGATTTAAAGCATATAAAAGCCATCATTTTTGATGCGGAAGGAGTTGTAGTGGATACAGAAGCGCTTTGGGATAAAAGTCAGGATGTATTGCTTGGGAAAAGAGGACTTCTGTATGACCGCGAATATTTAAAACCAAAAATGGCAGGTCAGACGCTTTTAGAGGGAGCCCAATTGATGGTAGATCATTATAAATTGGATGAAGATGCCGGAAATGTTGCGCGTGAAAGGGAGGTGTTGATCCATGATCTATTTGAAAATGAAATAAATTTTATTGATGGATTTTTACAGTTTATAAATTCACTTAAAAATACCGAACTGCAAATAAGTATAGCTACTGCCATGAATAAAAGCCTCATGGAAAAAGTGGAAATGAAGCTGGAACTCATGAAAATTTTTGGAGAACACATTTATTTCATCGAAGATGTCGGCAATAAATCTAAACCTGAGCCTGATGTGTTTTTGTTGGCGTCAGAAAAAATGAATATTGATCCGGCAAACTGTATGGTGATAGAAGATGCACCTCATGGGATAGAAGCGGCAAACAGAGCAGGCATGAAATCCATTGGTTTGACAACCACTTTTTCGAAGATACACTTAAATAAAGCGGATTATATTGCAGATAATTTTAATGATATCCGGATGTTTTTAAGTCAGGGAGGAATTAACTTATAATGTCATTCTAATTGTAAGATCATGAATATTTTAGGCAATCTTATCTGGATAATTTTTGGAGGCTTCATCATATTTTTACTGTATTTGTTTGGAAGCTTTTTATTATTTATCACAATAGTTGGAATTCCATTTGGCATACAAACCTTAAAGCTGGCTATTTTATCTTTGGCGCCCTTTGGCAAAGATGTCATACCGGGAGAGCGATCCGGAGGTTGTCTTTATATTGTTATGAATATAATTTGGATTTTGATAGCTGGAATTGAAATAGCTATTATACATGCAATTTTAGCATTTTTATTTGCCATTACCATAATTGGGATTCCATTTGCTGCCCAGCATATTAAACTAGCTTATTTAGCCTTGGTGCCTTTCGGGAATGATATTATAGAAAAGCAATAATTAGTGCTCTTGAAAGTTCTGGCGATTGATATATCAATCTTCCATCAATCTTTTTCCGATCTCTTATCAATCTTATTTGGTTCTGGCTCGTCCAGGTAAGGTTGTAAAAAAAAGTGTTCTTTTCCCATTCACTTATTATTCAGGTTAACATTTACAAACAAATTTTTAAACCTATTCTCAAAATATTCATTTATATTATAAAAAAAACAGACTTATATGAGTTCAATTCTTAAAGTAGAACAGCTTTCTAAAACATTCAATACCGGTCAGAAGGAACTAACGGTTTTGCAGGATATATCCTTTGAAGTTGAACAAACTGCAGGTCTTTCTATCGTGGGCCCTTCCGGTAGCGGGAAAACGACGTTACTTGGCTTATGTGCCGGACTGGATCAACCGACAACCGGCAAAGTGAGCCTTATAGATATTGACCTTAACCGGTTGAATGAAGATGACCGTGCCTATGTACGAAATCAATATGTTGGATTTGTATTTCAAAATTTTCAATTACTTCCCACGCTAACCGCATTGGAAAATGTCATGATCCCCCTGGAATTGAGGGGAGGTAAAAATATCTCTACAAAGGCGGAAAGTTTGCTTGATCGTGTTGGCCTTGCGGAAAGAATGCACCATTATCCATCACAGCTTTCGGGAGGAGAGCAACAAAGAGTAGCTATGGCCAGGGCTTTTATTACCGATCCTAAAATACTATTTGCGGATGAACCAACAGGAAATCTGGATGAAGAAACTGCAGAAAAAATCACCAACCTGCTTTTTGAGATCAACCTGGAAAAGGGGACGACACTGGTTTTAGTTACGCACAACCTCCAACTGGCAGCCCATACCGGAAGAATTCTAAAACTTAAGGGCGGAAAATTGATTGAAGATAAAGCCATTTCAATCTAGTTTGAATATGGATTATATTGTAAGGATTAAACGAAAAAACACATCAATTTTCAGGTCAAAATGGATTTGGAAGCTGGCATACAAAGACGCCAGGAAAAATTTCTCCAGGCTTTTTCTTTTTATATCTTCAATTGTTATTGGCATTGCAGCGCTGGTTGCAATCGATTCGTTTAATCACAATCTTCAAAGCGATATAAATGGGCAGGCCCGGGAATTGCTAGGCGCTGATCTGGTTATAAACAGCCGTGGCAAAACTTTCGAGAAAGAATTTATTTCCGGTTTGGATACGATAAATGCAGAATTTGCCCGGGACGCCAGATTCGCCTCCATGGTATTCTTCACCAAAAGCCAGGGAACACGACTAATTCAAGTCATTGCTTTAGGAGGAAATTTTCCTTTTTATGGAGATATAGTGATTAGTGAAGGTTCAAATTTGCAATCCTTTCGAAAAGGGGAAAGTGTGCTCATTGACGAAAGTCTGGCAATACAATATGGAGTAGAGGTCAATGATACACTCAAACTGGGAAAATCTTCTTTTACCATAAGTGGCTTTGTGACTAGTTTCCCGGGCAATACAAATGTGAGTGCTTCTTTTGCTCCGGTGGTATATCTGCCTTATGATCTGCTCGAAGAAACCGGCCTCATCCAATACGGGAGCAGGGTAAATTACAATAAATATCTAAAATTAATAGATGCTGATCTTGAAGAAATTGTAGAACAGCTCAATCCGCTTGTCGAACAATATGGATATGGATATGAGACTGTGGAATCGAGGAGAGAAAACCTTGGAAAAGGATTTGACAATCTCTATAAATTTTTCAACCTGTTGAGTTTTGTCGCTTTGATTTTAGGTTGTATCGGTGTTGCGAGTTCTGTATATATTTATGTAAAAGAAAAAAAATATGCAGCTGCGGTGCTCAGATGTATGGGGGCTTCCGGATGGCAAATATTTTATGTGTTTTTCATCCAGATATTATTTCTTGGAATCATTGGAAGCATACTAGGTGTCCTTCATGGTATTTTGGTGCAATATTTATTGCCGTTAGTTATAAGCGACTTTATTCCAATAGAAGTTTCCGTTCAAATTTCATGGCTTGCCGCACTCCGTGGTTTAGTGGTCGGAATGATTATTTACACACTTTGTTTTAGAGTTCCATTTGTAAATATTCTATTTATTCCTCCGCTCATCATACTCAGGGAAACAGTCGAAAAAACACAAAGAGTGAGCAAATTCCGGTATTTTGTATTCTTAATGATCATCGTTTTCCCATGGTTGTTTGCCGTAAAT
>DAOVVI010000473.1 GCA_030637245.1 Cyclobacteriaceae bacterium | reverse complement strand
TGGGAGTTATCATTATAAATATGCGAGTGGCAGAAAAGGCGACTGGTTTGTGGTTGGTTTTTCTCCCGGAGAGCAAAACCTGACAATATACATCATGTCTGGTTTTAGCAAATATGATGAAATCATGAGCCGTCTTGGCAAATTCAAGACAGGAAAATCCTGCCTCTACATTGATAAGTTAGAGGATATTGATTTACATGTTTTAGAAGAATTAATTGTGGCATCAGTTAACTACATGAAAACTAAATATTGAAAAAATCAACTAATTTCATCCCTAAAAACAGCAAGATGCGTAGCTGTTTCACGAACTACTCTTTGAACAGCCAGTCCGTGGTTCAAATCAGGAACAAATGCTTTTTCATCATTTCCGGTCAGAAAAATGTAATGTGCGTGAATCATGGATCTGAGCCACCCGGGAGGCACATGCCCAGAAGGAAAACTTGTGATGGGTTTATAATGACTTCCGACCGGTTGCTTGATCCATTGCCCGGTTTCTTCCAGGTAATATTCAAAATAATCCACAGAATGAGAGCTGAACCTCAGGGCTCCCTTTTCCGCGAAAATCTCGAAATACACCAAATCTCCAGTGCCGGAGCTGACCCTGCTTGCGGACATATTACCAACCACTTTTGTCTTTGGATGAACTAATGAAATTGAGCTAAACAAATCCGAGTTTTCAGGAACATCCTCAAATGATCCTGACTGAAGCGCACTAAGTATTTGCAAGTCCTCACCAAAAAAAGCCATCAGTAAACTGATACCATGAGAACCGAGATCGGCCATCGCTCCGCCATCAGGAGCAGGGGTCAATCGGGTTTGTCTCTTATCCCTGTATGACTTTTGTAGATAATCGCCATGATAATATTTCAAGTTAAAATGTATTGGTTTTCCCAGGGTTCCGGATTTCCAAAATGCATACGCCTCTCGTATTGAAGAGGTAAGAAGATACTGAAATCCCACCTGGATATTGATTTTGCTACCTATGTTTTCTAGGATGGATTTCATGTGCTTTTCTTCTGATTTTGAAGAGCAAACAGGTTTTTCGAGATATATGCGAGTTACATTTGGCATCTCCAAAGCTAATTTCAAATGCTCATAATGAACTTTGTTTGGCCCTAAAATAAACACCGTATTCAATTCATCATTTTTGACAAATTCATCCATATTCTGTGCCATGGAAAATCCATAGCTTTTTGCAAAATCGGATCTACTCTCTTCACGAATGGATGCTACAGAAACAAGGTTAATCTCCGGCGCATCACTATAATAATACTTTAATGAGTTGAGAGAAAATGCATGAGCCCTGGCAATTCCGCCTGCTCCAATAAATCCAATTTGAATACTTTTCATATACCTATCCTGGTTAAAAATTATTGCAAAAATAATTGAAATGAATAAGGTAGTATAAGAAGTTCATGGAAAAGTATTTTTTTGAATTATTGTTCCACAAAGGGAGTCTAACCGAAACTCAGCGCAATTTATTCTTGTAGCTTATTTAGGTGCCGTTTTATCCCTTCTTTTAAAAAAGCTAACTGATCCATAAATTATAGAAACAAGATAACTAAAGAATGTTGTCCTGGTTTTTTAATTTCTAATTTTATGAGGTGTAAAACTTTTATAATAAATTAACCTCATGAAAATCAATACACTTCTTCTCATCGTCTCTTTATGTGGTTTTTCTGCATGTAGTCAACGATTAAATGAAAAACCAAACATTCTGTTAATCCTCGTTGACGATATGGGATGGTCGGATATTGGATGCTATGGAGGTGAGGTAAAGACACCTAACCTGGACCGGTTGGCAGAAAACGGAATACGGTTTACACAAATGCACAATACCTCCAAATGCTTCCCTTCCAGGGCATCATTGCTTACGGGAGTTTATGCCCAGCAATGCGGATATGACAAAACCTACAAACAACCCATCCGAAATGCAGTGACTATTGGGGAAGTATTACAAACTGCCGGTTACAGAACACTTTGGGCAGGCAAACATCATGGTATAGAAACTCCTGTCGATCGGGGGTTTGACCGTTATTTTGGTTTGCGTGATGGGGGCAGCAATCATTTCAATCCAGGCTTGAGACGAGAGGGTGAGCCCAAGCCGGCCCAAAAAAGGCCAGACCGGTCATGGTTTATTGACCACGAAAAATATCAACCTTTCACACCGGGAAAGGATTTTTATACCACAGACTATTTCACAAGGTATGCGCTCAACTGGCTGGATGAATACAAAGATGAGGAAAAACCATTCTTTCTCTATGTATCCTACACAGCACCTCATGATCCGCTTATGGCCTGGCCCGAGGATATCGCAAAATACAAAGGCAAGTATCTGGAAGGGTATGAGGCTATACGGATAAAACGCTATGCAAAGCAGAAAGAAATGGGATTGATAGATGATCGGTATCTGCTTTCAGAGGAGACTTATGATGCGTGGTCTTCATTAAGCGACTCCATGAAGCAGGTAGAAGATTTAAAAATGGCCGTTTATTCTGCAATGATCGATCGAGTAGATCAAAAGATTGGCGAGTTGCTTCAAAAAATTGAAGCCATGGGCGAAAGTGATAATACACTGGTTTTGTTTATGGCAGACAATGGAAGTTCAGCGGAAGTAGTAAATATCCCGGGTGATGGAAAAATTGGAACTGTTGGCCACTGGACCTCATTAGGAAGAAACTGGGCAAATGTCAGCAATACTCCATATCGTTATTATAAAAACTATTCTTTTGAAGGGGGGATTTGTACTCCGAT
>DAOVVI010000159.1 GCA_030637245.1 Cyclobacteriaceae bacterium | reverse complement strand
TACGGGTCTCCACGCCAGAAATTAAAGCCCCAATGAAGATATCCCGGAATATCATACCGGTAGTTGATCCAGTGCAATATCCTGGTCTTAATGAGAGGTAATTCTATAAAACGATTGGCATATTCTCCTTTAGGATTCAAACAAGTATAAAACCAGATCTCATCGCCGGCATCAGCTCTTTCACGATAAAAATCATAGTCTATATTCATATAATCGAGTTGCGGCACCCAAATATTAATTGTATTATCCAGATCCTTTGAATGACAGGCTTCAACGATTTTCAAATCGGGGGCAAGCTTTTTTATAAACTTTGCTACTCGTGTGTAAGTATCTATATTTTCCGGAATAGGTTCGTCCATCAGATGCTGCATATATATACTTTCCCATCCTTTTTCCTTCAGATGTGCCGTCAATGCCGGGATAAAGGAATTATAAAATGCCTGAGCAGCATCAGAGGAAATAGGGAATTTTTCAATGATCGTTGTGTCTTCCTGGATAATGGGCACAAATAAGACAAAGTCACTTAGCCAGCCAGCAGACCGGGTTCCGATATGACCGCCTTCAATCCGCCCAATTACACCTTCCTCTATGAATATTTCAACTGTTTTATCGAAGTTTTTAAAATCAATTTTTAAATCGCCATTAGCGTTTCTTTCATACTTTGCTAATCGCAATGGAGAAATGATGGCTACATTTTGACGATATTCTGCCATCTTATTGGCCAGCAGTTGAATAAATGACCAATATTTTTCAGAATAAGGCTCAATGTCCTTTTCTCCAAAGATTAGTTCGAGGTTTCTCTGACTCGTGTTATACCAGTTGGTTACCCATAGTCTTGTATTGTCAATGGTTACAGGATAAACTTTTACCTTAAGCGTCTTGCTCACTTCAAAACTCCTCTCATCTATTTTTCCCAGTAAAGTCACCTGACCTTCATACAAGCCAGGCGCGGTGTTTTTGGGGATTTCAACGGTTATCCAGATGGGTTGGGTTTCCTGTGCGGATAGATCAATCTTCTCTTTCGGAATGATCGGATCAGGATATAAACCGGAGACAGGAGTAAGTTTGTCCCGGGAATGATTTGGCGTATTTCTTCCTACACTCACATATTCGACAAAGCCGGTTTTAATAATGGAAAGCTTGTTTTCTCCAAAAGACAGCTCTTCCACTTCAAGCTGTAAAGATTGAATACTTTCCTGGCACCTAACGGCAAATTGAAATGTAGCATGCTCACCCGTAGCAACATGAGCTGTTGATTCAATCTCTCGAAAAAAAGCAGTCTCTTTAAATACCTTTTCCAGCGGATCAACAGCCTTAAATACAAGTATTTCATGAATACGACTGTCAGAGGTTTTATCACAACCATAAAAAATACACGCTACAAAGCAGATTAGTACTGTCAATCTTATTGATTTACTAATGATTAAAAAACTGGGATGAAAGGTTTTCATTTTAGAATTCTTTTAAATTAAAAACAAATGGAAGTGTTAATCTGATCAAATACAATTTACATAAATCTGACAAGATATCTTCCTTTTATTTGTCTCAATGATTAGCAGATAATACAACCTTATTTTAAGTAGTTAAGGAGGATGTTAAAAACAGCCGTACTATCTAGCTGGCATCCTAATTCTGAAATTCGATTTATTGTTGATGAATTTCACCTGTTTTTCCGGATGATAGGTTTTAGAATCCGGGTGCCGGTAGCTAACGCCTAAAAACCCATTTCGGATCTGGATTGCCTGGGTTGAGTAATTTATGACGTCCTGAAGGGCAGGCCGCCCACCTGCTGGCGAGGCTGGGAAAATTGATCTCAGAATCCGAAAGTGGTATCATGACCATTTTTTGTCGCGTAAATAATCAGACTAAATTCTCTTTTCGAAATGCCTTCATTTTGATTAGTTGAATTATTTAAATGATATTGCGATGCTTTTAAATTTATCAATAATCATGATAGTAAAGTGAGTTTATTTAAAAGCATTCATATTCCATAGTTTTTTTAATGTAAATGAAGGAGGTTTTAGCTGAGCTGATAACTATTGGCGACGAGATTTTATATGGTCAAACCCTTGATACCAATGCGCATTGGATGAGTGGGGAGTTGGATGAGATTGGTGTAAGAGTGATCAGACGAACTACTTGTGGAGATGCAGAAGAAGAAATACTTCAGGCTTTAAGAGAGGCTGAACAACGAGCAGATATCATTTTAATTACCGGTGGTCTTGGTCCGACTAGCGATGACCTTACTAAACCTTGTCTGGCTAAATATTTTGATTGTGATATCATCATGAACAAACAGGCGCTTGCCGAATTGGAGTCCTATATGACAAGCCGTGGCCGAGGATTAAATAAATTAACGCGACTTCAGGCGGCCTTACCGGAAAAATGTGAAATGGTAAGTAATGAACGAGGGACTGCGTGTGGTATGTGGTTTAACAAATCCGGTAAAGTATTTATTTCTATGCCGGGAGTACCGCATGAGATGAAATTCATGATGAGAGAAAAAATAATTCCACGCTTAATGCAGGAGTTTGAGTTACCTATTATTTATCATAAAATAGTACGGCTTGCAGGGATCGGCGAATCCTGGCTGGCTGAAAGAATTGAGGATTGGGAAAATGCACTGCCTCAAAATGTGAAATTAGCTTACCTGCCCACATTTGGAGATTTAAAGCTCAGACTGACTGCGAATGGCACAGATCCGGATGCGATCAGGCTAGAAGTCGATCAACTAATTCAAGATCTTTTACCTCTGATTCAGGAATATGTGTATGGATATGATGACGATTCGTTAGAGTTTGTAATTGGAATGTTATTAAAAAAGAATAATCAAAAATTAGCATTGGCAGAAAGTTGCACAGGAGGATATGTTGCCCATCGAATCACAAGCATCTCCGGTAGTTCTGAATACTTTAATGGAGCAATTGTTCCTTATCAAAATGAAATGAAAATTGAGCAACTTGGTGTAAAGCCAGAAACAATAGAGAAATATGGAGCGGTGAGTGAAGAAACTGTAACGGAAATGGTCCTAAATGTAAGACAAAAGTTTAATGCAGATTACGGGCTGGCCTCAAGTGGCATAGCCGGTCCTGGAGGAGGAACCCCTGAAAAACCTGTTGGCTTGATTTGGATTGCCTGTGCCTGGGGAAATGAAATAAAGACCAGAAAACTCAACCTTACAAAAGATCGGGACGTGAATATCCAGATAACTTCTGTAGCATTGTTGACCTTGCTGCATGAGAGATTGGTAAAAAACAATTGAGAAAAATAGTTAAAAATGCTAAATTGGCAGTATCTAACTAAGTCTGAAAATAAAATAGAAACTGATGGCTCTAATTGAGATACTTATGCCTCAAATGGGGGAAAGCGTGATGGAGGCGACAATCATATCATGGTTAAAAAAAGAAGGAGAAAAGGTAGAAGCAGAAGAACCTTTTTTAGAGGTCGCTACCGATAAAGTGGACACAGAAGTGCCTGCAGTTCAGGAAGGGATCATAAAAGAATTCCTGGCTAATGAAGGTGATATTGTAAAAATTGGTTCCCCGATTGCCATTTTGAGTACGGATGGCGCTGAAATGGATATTGCTCAAAAGCCACGGGAAAATGGTGCTTCAGTAGAAAAAAAAGAGGTTCAGGTTGGCAAAAAACAATCAGAGCGGATAATTATTGAAAAAGATAGCACGATAAAGGAAAAGGAAGTTTTGGGTGATATTAAACTGGCTACAGCCACTGCAACAGATCGGTTTTATTCACCTTTGGTAAAAAATATTGCTAAAGAAGAACATATATCGAAAGAAGAACTTGATGCTTTAGAAGGTACCGGCAAGGAAGGAAGGGTTACAAAAAATGACATTATTAATCATCTGAAAAAGAGAAAGAGTAGGGGAGTTCAATTCAAATCCAACATATCTTCACTCTCTCCAATTAGATCAGCAGTTGAAAAGGGGACGTCAGTTCCGGCTCCAATTGCAAATGAAGAAGATGAAGTAATCGAGATGGGCAGGGTACGCCGGATCATTGCCGACAGAATGGTTGAGTCACGTAATGTTTCTGCTCATGTGCATTCTTTCGTTGAGGCAGACGTTACCAATATTGTGAATTGGAGAAATAAGGTAAGAGATTATTTTTTAAATGAACTTGGTGTAAAGCTTACTTTCACTCCAATATTTATTGAAGCATTAGCTAAAGCTTTGCAGGATTATCCGATGATGAATATTTCCGTGGATGGGTATAAAATTATTAAAAGAAAGCGGATAAATATTGGAATTGCGGTTGCATTGCCTGAAGGAAATTTGATAGTACCTGTAATCAAAAATGCTGATCAATTGAACCTGGTAGGATTGGCCAGGCAGGTGAATGATTTTGCAGCAAGGGCTCGTGCAAATCAACTTAGCATCGAAGAGATTTCAGGATCCACTTATACACTTACAAATGTTGGGTCCTTTGGGAGCACCATGGGAACCCCGATTATCTTACAGCCAAACGTGGCCATACTGGCGATTGGCGCAATTGAGAAAAAGCCAACAGTTATTGAAACAGAAGAATATGGAGATGTGATTGCCATAAGGCAAATAATGACACTCTCTCACTCCTATGATCACCGGGTTATTGATGGAGCTTTAGGCAGCATGTTTGTAAAAAGAGTAGGGGACTACCTGGAAAAATTCGACGATTCCAGGACTTTTTAAGTTTTTTGTGTGGAATAGAAATAGGGCCAAATAATTATCATTACAAATTTACTTTTCCTTTATACTGTGTTAAAATTATTAACCGTAGCTATGGCTATGCTTGCAAATTTTGCCTTGTCTAAAGAAAAAACTAATATAAATTTAATGCAATACTAAATAAAAAAACGCTCTGCTAGTCAATTACCTTTTACCATAGAGTGGCTCTTTTTTTCCATATTCCGATGCACCAATATCAGGTGCCAAACCTGTAAAGCCATCGTTAACATTTGGTAGATGGATTCCTTTATCAATGACATTTGCACTTTCTTTTAAACGAAAGTCTGAATTGCCTATTGGGATAACTTTTGCAGGCTGCAAAGGATCTGGTTTTATGACATTTTCAAAAATATCATAGCTTGTCAATATTCCATTTTCTTCAAAGCCTGTTTTGACTGAAAAATCTGCTAAATTTTTAGCATTGATCCACTCTAGTTCACTTGCATCCCGATGATTGAGGCTATCATGAACAGGGTATTTCCATCTAAATTGCATATTATTCTTTTCATAATAAGCATTATAATCTAGCGCACTATAAGTTGTCAGGAAGCCTCCACTAATACTGGCTCTTTTTTCATTTGGTCCCAAAAGTAAATTATTCATAAAGTGGGCATTAGAGGAAGGATCAATTGATACATCAGCACAAAAAGTATTATGCATTGTATAAATCCCAGAAGTTCTGACTTTAAATTTTAACGCAGTGCCTGGAACCTGGTATATAATATTTCTCAGGAAATAAACCGGACCACCAAATACCGGTTGTGCACTTAAT
>DAOVVI010000365.1 GCA_030637245.1 Cyclobacteriaceae bacterium | reverse complement strand
CTTAGTATTGGCTAACTTGCTGCCTTCATTATTTATGCTGGCCCAGGTTACGTCCAGGAGTTGCCATTTCCCATCAATTTTCACACTATTCCAGGCATGGTTTGGAAATCTGAGGTCGGTGCCTGCAATATCTTTCACATACCCTTTGATGATTCTACTTTCAATACCGGATTTCGCACACATTTCATGAAAAAGATTGGCATAGCCTTCACATACCGCCAACCTGCTTTTCCATACATCAAGTGCGTTTTGATTGCTTACCCCGGATGAGAAAAGCGCATTTTGGTCATATATTATATTGAGCGCTATCCAGGTATAAATACTTCTAACTTTACTCCTCTCATCATTAAATTGTTGCGTCAGGTTAATTGCCAAACTTTCAAAAGTTGAAAAATTCTCATGATTTGTTTTTTCAACAATATCATCAACATGATAAAAAGAGATATTTAATGTTGAATTGAATTTAATATCAATCGCATTTTCAGATGGTCCGGCATATAATTGACCTTGATTGATGCTCTGCGAAAATGACGAGCTCCAGATTATGGAAAAGATGAATATATACGCAATTTTTCTCAAACTATGCCTCTTTGTAATTTACCTACTTTCTAAAAATCATTAAGTCTTAAAAAATGGGATTATAAAATTAGTCAGTTGATTAAATCTATAAGAAGTAACAAACTACATTTTAGTACATTTTATAAAAAGCGCTTCAATAAAATGCCTAACGCCGGCAAATGTTGAATTTTTATAATTATTTCAATATTTAATTATAAATCCAATAGATATTAAGTGTAATTTCTACCCTTAATCAATTATTGAACCACATTAGCTTTAGTGGATTTGTATTTTTCTAAATGAAAAAAAATAGTAAAACGTGGAAATCTTACCTGATAGGAAACGATATATATAATTTTGTATTTTACCAATAAAACGCCTCTGACACACTACTTCATGAAAATTTTCTATTTGCAGATAAGTCATTGACATTCAGGACAATTAACAGTAATTATCTTCTGAAAGATTCAGCATAAAATTGAGTGTTTCAGCAATCAATTGACTCAATCGGAGTGATCAATAAATGCTGAATATCCATATTTGTCACTCGTGGTGAGCGCGCGAATGTCAGTGAGATTGGGTATTCAGTTCTCATGAAAAAATGGAAGAATGGTTGTGAACAAATTATTATTTCTAATTTTAAACCAACAAAACAGTACTAACTATGCAAGAAAAACAATGGGCATTGATTTGCCACCTCTCAGGCTTATGTGGATATTTCATTCCATTTGGAAATCTGATAGTTCCCATCATCATTTGGTCAATGAAAAAGGATGAAATGCCAATGGTAGATGCTCATGGAAAAGAAGTAATTAATTTTCAAATTTCTTTTACGATATGGGTAACTATTGCCATCGTATTTGTGTTTATTTTAATTGGTATTCCCATACTAATTGCCCTGATTATATTACAAGTTATATTTATCATTATTGCGACTATTAAGGCTGATAGTGGTGAATTATATCATTATCCATTGACGATCAGATTTATAAAATAAGCCCAAAACCTATTATAATTCATTGCATTCTTTCTGTATGTTGATGCAGAAGTAAAATTATACATATGAATAATATTTTTTCGGATCGAATAACAGACGTACCAAAGTCTTTTATCAGGGAGATCTTAAAAGTTGCTGTAGATGAAGAAGTGATTTCATTTGCTGGCGGATTGCCAAACAGGGATCTTTTTCCGGTAGAAGAATTGAAAAAGGCCACTGAATTGGTATTTGAAAAAACCGGCCCGGCAGCTTTGCAGTATAGCAATTCGGAAGGATCTATTGAACTCAGAAAATTCATTTCGGACAGGTATAAACTAAAACTTAACCTCACTATCCCAGTAGAAAATATATTGATCACAAGCGGATCTCAACAGGGATTAGACTTATTGGGAAAAACTTTTTTGAATGAAGGAGATGATATCATTATTGAAGAACCCGGATACCTTGGTGCGATCCAGGCATTTTCAGTGTATAAATCAAGATTTAATCCGGTGAAAGTCCATGAAGAAGGCATGGATGTCGAAGCTTTGTATCATGTTTTTCAGGGTAGAAATCCAAAGCTGATTTATACCGTACCAAACTTTCAAAATCCTTCCGGGATCAGCTATTCCGAAGAAAACAGGAAAGCAGTGGCCGGAATATTGCAAAGTGAAAAGATATTTCTCATTGAAGATGATCCTTATGGAGATTTGAGATATACCGGACAACCTAAATCAAGTTTCAGTCAAATATTGCCTGACAAGACCATAATGTTAGGCTCTTTTTCTAAGACTGTTGTGCCGGGATTCAGGCTGGGCTGGATAGTGGCTTCCGGTGACATTTATGAGAAATTATTGATTGCAAAGCAGGCCTCTGATTTGCATACCAATCAATTTGCACAATGCGTTATAGCAGAATATTTGGCAATGGGAAATTTTGACGCGCATGTTTCCAGGATAAAAAAGGCGTACGATTTACAGCGTAAAGCCATGATTATGAGTATACAAAAACACTTCCCGGCCAACGTGGAATTCACTCATCCTGAAGGAGGTATGTTTCTCTGGGTTTCTTTACCAAATAGCATTTCTTCCATGAAGCTCTTCAATATTGCCATTAAAAACAAAGTGGCTTTTGTGCCGGGCAATCCATTTTACATTGGTAAAACAGAGACAAATACGCTACGGCTCAACTTTTCCAATGTCGATGAAGCAACTATTGAAGTCGGAATAGCGAGGTTGGGGAAAGCGATTGAAGAGTTGTTGGATGGTAGTTGATCATGTCAAAAGGAAATGCTTCTTGCTCTTGATATTAAGGGAAAATCATTGCTCTTGAATATTTCAATTTATAACTATGCTGCATTATATATATGCCAGCAAAACTGAGTCTTAACAAATTGATATAAAAAAGCCTTGATCCACATCAAAGCCTTTCCTTTATAACTATCGGTATTATAAGTAATTCTATAATCTACTTTGAGTGTCATGCTTTTGTCTGTAGATAGTTCTGTTGGCAACTTTCTGATCGTGCCTGATATGCGCTTTTTCTCTTCTGGTTACTACACCGTCAGCGATTGCAATTCTTTTTTCTTTTTGAATGTGCTTTTGTTGTCGCTTCAATTGTTTTACTTCATGCCTGGTCAGCTCGCCATTACCAACACCATGAGCTATTCGGACTGTCTGTTTTACCTGGGTCTTTTTTACTTTAGGAGTGGATTGTGCTGCTGCAAAAAGTGATACTCCACATATCAATGCAAAAAATAATACTAACTTTTTCATTTTCTTTAAAATTTAGTTTTTAATATTTGTTTCGTTTTAGAACTTAGAGCCATATGGCCTAAAATGGTTTAATAGATAGTTAATGGTTTTTCTTAGAAAAATTATAAATAAGCCGTAAAATATTGAGAATCAGTAATTAAAAACTTATTAATTCACCAATGCCACAGCAATTTCATATCAGGTTAAATCCAGG
>DAOVVI010000262.1 GCA_030637245.1 Cyclobacteriaceae bacterium | reverse complement strand
GTAGTTACTTTCATCCCGATATACATTTCGTTCCGGGAACAATTTCTCTTCAATTACATTTAAATTGAACTTCACTCCTTTACTCAGGATTTCATCACCAAATTTGTGCTTAATACCCTGACATACTTTACCATCTATTAGCTTGGTGAGCTTTTCTATCATCTGTGTTCTGACCTCGAGAAGCTGCTTGCTATACTTTCCTTTGAGTATTTCTACATCCTTCTTTGCTTTTGCTCTTAGGTCTTTGTCTTTCTTTGGTCTTGAGAAAAGTTTTGTTTCAATTACAACACCCTGGAGTGATGGAGAAGCTTTCAATGAAGCGTCTTTAACGTCACCGGCCTTATCTCCAAATATTGCTCTAAGAAGTTTTTCTTCCGGAGTTGGATCAGTTTCACCTTTGGGAGTTATTTTGCCAACTAAAATATCGCCCTCTTTAACGTCAGCTCCAATTCTAATAATTCCATTTTCGTCAAGGTTTTTGACAGCTTCTTCACTGACATTTGGAATTTCAGATGTAAGTTCTTCTTCTCCTCTTTTCGTGTCTCTAACTTCTAATTCAAATTCATCAATATGTATTGATGTATAGATATCATTTCTTACAACACTTTCAGAAATAACAATCGCATCCTCAAAGTTGTATCCTTGCCATGGCATGAATGCAACCTTCAGGTTTCTGCCCAATGCCAATTCTCCAGCTTCTGTAGCATAACCCTCACACAATGCCTGACCATTTTCAACTCTATCTCCTTTAAAAACTATTGGCTTAAGATTGATACAAGTGTCCTGGTTTGTTCTTCTGAATTTGATCAATTCGTAAGTCTTGACATCATCGTCAAAATTTATCAATTTCTGATCCAGATTGAGATCATATTTAATAGATATCTTATTTGCATCCACATATTCAACAACTCCATTTCCTTCCGCAAGAATTAGAGATCGACTATCCAAAGCTACTCTTTTTTCTAATCCGGTACCTACGATAGGGGCCTCAGGCTTCATCAATGGAACTGCCTGGCGCATCATATTAGATCCCATCAAAGCCCTGTTGGCATCATCGTGCTCAAGGAAAGGAATCAATGATGCGGCCACTGAAACAATTTGGTTTGGAGCAACATCCATGTACGATACTTCTCCTTTATCAACAATCGGGAAATCTCCTTCGAATCTTGCTTTTACCTTTTCATTTACAAATAAACCATCCTCTAAAAGTGGCGCATTTGCCTGCGCGATGTTATGTGTATCTTCTTCCTCGGCGGTCAGAAAAATGACATCGCTTGACATATTTACCTTGCCGCTTTCTGTTTTTCGATATGGAGTTTCGATAAATCCCATACCATTAACTTTAGCATGAACGCAAAGTGAAGATATCAAACCAATATTAGGACCTTCAGGTGTTTCGATAGTACATAATCTACCATAGTGCGTATAGTGTACGTCTCGAACCTCAAATCCGGCTCTTTCTCGTGAAAGGCCGCCAGGCCCCAGAGCCGACATTCTTCTTTTATGTGTGATCTCTGCTAATGGATTTGTTTGATCCATAAACTGAGATAGCTGGTTTGTGCCAAAGAAAGAATTGATAACAGAGGACAAAGTTCTTGCATTGATCAAATCAACTGGTTTGAAGTCTTCATTATCCCTTACATTCATTCTCTCTTTGATGGTTCTCGCCATTCTTGCAAGACCTACACCAAATTGGGTGTATAACTGTTCACCAACGGTTCGTACCCTTCTATTGCTTAAGTGGTCAATATCATCCACTACAGCTTTTGAGTTTATTAATCCGATGAGGTACTTAACGATCAGGATTATATCCTCCTTTGTCAATACTCTTACATTCGAATCTATATCCAATCCAAGCTTTTTGTTTATTCTGTATCTGCCAACTTCTCCAAGATCATATCTTTTGTCCGAAAAGAATAAGCTTTGAATGATATCACGTGCAGTTTGCTCATCAGGAGCTTCAGAATTTCTTAGCTGTCTATAAATTTGCTCAACAGCTTCTTTTTCTGAATTGGAATTATCTTTAGAAAGGGTATTATAAATTATTTGAAAATCATTAATGTTAATATCCTCCCTATGTAGAATTATTGATTTTGTAGAAGCATCCAAGATCACTTCTATATCATCTTCAGTTAAAACCGAATCTCTCTCAAGCAGGACCTCATTTCTATCAATAGATACAACTTCACCCGTATCTTCATCCACGAAGTCTTCAGTCCAGGTCTTTAAGACTCTTGCTGCCAATTTTCGGCCTATCTCCTTTTTGAGATTCTTTTTTGTAGCTTCAATTTCCTCAGAAAGTTCAAATAGATCAAGAATATCTTTATCAGATCCCCAACCTATCGCTCTTAATAAGGTAGTAACAGGAAATTTCTTTTTCCTATCAATATAAGAATACATTACATTGTTAACATCGGTAGCAAATTCTATCCACGAACCTTTGAATGGAATAATCCTGGCTGAATATAATTTGGTGCCGTTAGTATGTTTACTTTGAGCAAAAAACACCCCAGGCGATCTATGCAACTGCGAAACAATTACGCGTTCTGCTCCATTGATCACAAATGAACCTTTTAATGTCATATAGGGAATATTCCCTAAGAAAACTTCCTGTTCTATCGTTTCAAAATCATCGTTGTCCTCATCGTTGCAAGAAAGTCGAAGTTTAGCTTTTAACGGAACAGAATAGGTAAGACCTCTTTCCACACATTCGCTGACGCTGTATTTAGGTGGGTCCACCATGTAATCAATAAATTCGAGCACGAAATTTCCTCTTGAATCAGCAATCGGAAAATTCTCAGAAAAAACTTTGTAAAGTCCTTCCTGAATTCTTTTCTCGGCGGCAGTTTCCAGTTGAAAGAAATCTTTGAATGACTGTAATTGAACATCCAGGAAATCTGGGTAATCAATTACAGTTTTAATTTTGGAAAAGTTTATTCTTTGATTTTGATTATTTGTTGCCAAGGCTTTAATCTTTTAATGTAGTAATCTTATCAGAAAATCATTCCATAACCCTTCCGGTTATGTATGTTCACCAAATAAATTTGGTGATTGGTACAAACAGGAAAAGACCTGACTAAATTGGTCAGGCCTGAACAAATTCCATTTAAATGCGATAAATGGACAATGCTTTATTTAATTTCAACTTCTGCTCCTGCTTCTTCAAGTTGCTTTTTAAGTCCTTCTGCTTCGTCTTTAGCAATTCCCTCCTTTATTGGATTTGGAGCGCCATCAACTAACTCTTTAGCTTCTTTAAGTCCTAAACCTGTCAGTTCTTTAACAGCTTTTACAACTTTTAGTTTAGCAGGGCCCGCTGAATTTAAGACAACGTCAAATGAAGTCTTCTCCTCAGCTCCGCCATCTTCTCCACCGGCAGCGCCTGCTACCATAACCGGAGCTGCTGCAGCAGCAGGTTCAATGCCATATTCATCTTTTAAAATATCTGCCAGTTCACTAACCTCTTTTACGGTTAAGTTCACCAACTGCTCTGCGAATGCTTTTAAATCTGCCATTTTAAATTTTACTTAATTAATTTTTAATTTGTTTCAACTATGCTTGTTCACGTTCAGACAACGTTTTCAATATCCCAGCCAGCTTATTCTGACCGCTTTGCAGCGATGAAATAACATTTTTGGCTGGAGATTGTAACAACATGATCACATCTCCAATAAGCTCAAACTTAGATTTAAGCTTACTTAAAGCATCCAGTTGGTCATTCCCAATAAAGAGATCGGTATCGATGGAAGCCCCTTTAAATAATGGTTTATCACCACCTCCTGCTTTTCTGAATTCTTTGATAACTTTTGCCGGTAAATTTCCACTTCCCTTAGAGAAAATAATGCCGGTAAAACCTTTTAATACTGTATCGTCGAATGAAGAATAATTTGTATCGAGTGTTTCAAGCGCTTTTTTAATAAGCGTGTTTTTATAAACATTATACTCAACTCCTTTTTCAAAGCAAATCCTTCTAAATTTATTTATCTCTGCAACAGTAAGCCCTGAGGCGTCAGCAAAATAAAAGTTAATGGTTTCACTAAATCTTTGAGCTAACTCACTAATCACTTGTGTTTTCTCTTGCTTTGTCATCTTATAAATCACTTACACTGTTTTGATCAATAGCAACCCCGGGACTCATAGTGCTTGACAAATAAATACTTTTGATGTAAGTACCTTTTGCTGAAGCCGGTTTTAATTTCGAGACTGTATTTAACATTTCAGTGGCATTGTCAATAATTTTCTCCTTAGAAAAAGACGCTTTTCCTATTGAAGTATGGATAATTCCAAATTTATCAACTTTGAAATCTATTTTACCCATTTTTACTTCCTTAACCGCTTTCCCTATATCCATGGTAACTGTACCGGATTTTGGATT
>DAOVVI010000064.1 GCA_030637245.1 Cyclobacteriaceae bacterium | reverse complement strand
TCGGTGGAATATCCGAAAACAGCAATCCAAGTTCATCTATCCATAGTGGTCCCTCTGTCCAGTCATATCCTTCGGCAATGATCTCTACCCGTGAGGCAGGATCAATAATTGCCTCAAGTTCTTTTTCGATTTGTTCGATGAAAGGTTGAAATTCTTCCTGATTACTTGCTGTTTCGTCTTTTGTGTTTCTTTTTTCGGAACTACATCCAACACAATATATCGCAATTAGTAAAATTAATATCAGGTTTTTCATTTGTTTATATTTTGCGAAACCTGTCAATATGCCAGAGCACTTAATCACGCATATACGTGTCCTTAATTTGCTCCGGCCCTGCCTCGCCGGCAGGCGGGCATGGCGGTTTCATTTTTCAAATATCCAGGATTCTTCTCAAATAATTAATCTGTCCAAGGTGATAATTCAGATGAGTGACAAGGTGAATTAAGAAAAATTCATATGTCATATCCTCACCAAAAACTTGTATTGGATATATATCATGAATCTTTTCCTGTTCAAAATCTTTCAATGATGAAGCAACAATAGTTTTGGTATCCAAAATCATTTTTATTAGTTGATCTCTATCTATATTCTTATTATTAAATTCTGCCTCCCGGTCTCGTACATAACTCGAATTGCCCATAACTGCTCCTACAAAATGATTTAAATTCCCGATAAGGTGTAAACACAGATTTCCCGCTGTATTACTAATTTGGCCTTCAAGTTGCCATAGATTTTCTTCATTTTTAAAACTTTCAATTTCCAGTTTTAACTTATCAATATCCCTATTGAACAGTTGAATTAAAGCTTCCATTTCAGTGAATTAGTTACCAATAAAATACCAATGTAAATTATTCCCATAGAGAAATAAAGTTGAAGTGGAAATAATTAATATTTAATTGCATAACAAATTTATAGGGCAATCGGATTAAACCTTTTAGTCATGCTGAACTTGTTTCAGCATCTGTTGAATCATTATACAGATCCTGAACTACCCGCCTGCCGGCGAGGCAGGAATTCAGGATGACCGTATGTACATTAACAGGTTTAAATCCAATTGTTCTGGACAAATTTATCTTTATGGAAGACTTTAAATAATATTCACTTACTTTGCCGCGATTTAAATGAAAACAATGAAAATAAGAATTACTCTATTCGCAATACTGGCTTTGCTCATGTACAATTGCAGCAGCTCTATTAAAGTATATACCACAAAAGAAAAGGATGTTGATTTCACCTCTTATAAAACGTTTGATTTTTATGAGATTAAAGAAGAACACTTGATGATGAAAGAGGTAAACAGAAGAAGATTGGCTATGGCTATTGAACTTGAATTAGGTATGAAAGGAATAAAAAGATCAATTAACGATCCAGATCTTTTAGTCAATTTATATTCTATGATTAACCGGGCAGAAAATTTAAATGCTGATCAAAGTAGTGTTGGATATTATGGAGCAGCGAGCCCTTATGGCACAGCCATTGGGATTTCTGTATCACCCGGAAATAATACCAAGTATTATACTAAGGGAACTGTAACCATTGACCTTGTTGACAGAAAGCAAAACCAATTGATTCTGGAAGGTGTAGCAAAAATTGACGCCGGAGATGGAGAAGACGCGGACCGGATGATCAACTACACGGTTAAGAAAGTGTTTAAAGATATACCGGACCCCGGGAAAAGGAAGTAGTTTGCCAGATTCCATAAACGTCATTTGACACGCAAATGGCTTCTTTTCTCTTTGGTAGCTGTATTAACGACTTCAATTCTGTAAGAAAACACACCTTGCTTTCTATATTCTTCGATGTTTGCGCTGAACAATCTGTGGTTATTATTATAATAAAAATCTCGACTAAATAATAAATTTTGATTGGAAGCATCAAAAACTAAGATTTCGAGTTGGCAAGCTTTAAAATAATGCAAATCGACATCTATCCAATTTTTTAATTCGGTAAGCGAACGTGAAGGCTTTGAAATCTGTGTTAATGATTTTGAAACCAACAATCGATCATGCTCTCCTACCCCAACAATCTTATAATGAAAAACACCATAATCTTGTAAAATATCTTCACAAACATAATCGAGTCTTGGCAAACCCCGTGTATTAAAACCTTGGGCCACTTCATGGATTAACTCAGATTTGAAATCAAAGTCAAATCTTCTGTAAACTTCATATCGTCTGACTAAATTTGCAATGGAATCGGGTACACTCCAATAAATTTCAATATGAAAGTCCGATAGTGTTTTAGATGTCATTCTTACAAGTCCCATCTCATCAATCGGAAGACCTTTGGGTATATCGCTTAACTCGATTTCAAATGCACAATTATCATGTAAATATCCATCAATCAAAACAAGGTATTCCTGATCAGGAGTCAAATTGTCCAATTTCAAAAAAACATCATCCTGATTGCCAAGCGATATACAATCCAATATTTCATAACTATCCGGATTACACGCCTCTCCAAGAATAATCATAAGCTGAACACCTCTCAAATCACGGCAATCCTGTCTGGAAATATTAATAAAATGTTTATCAGAATCTGTTGATTTAAAAAAGAACCATTGATCATTATGGTATTGAATTAGTTTCTTTGTTAGTGCATGATTAAGGCAACCCCACTGAAGTGTACAATCTGCTGTATTCGATTTACGCGGTTCATTCATCTTCAGTTCAAGTCGATTTTCAATATTATCATTGATCACCTGACATTTAGATTCGACCCACCCAAAAATCAAAATAATATTAACGAATAGTACAATGTTAAAAGTAGAGATAACTTTCACTTTGGAATACTTAACCTAGTCGAGCCAGTGCCAATTAAGATTGATAAGAGATTGATGGAAGATTGATATATAAATCCTCTCAATCCCTTCAATTTTAATTCAATCTTTCACCGTTTAAACTTATCAACTAATTATTAATCTTTTGCAATAAAAAACGAATATCAGAAACAAGTGTCTACATTATATATTTTTCTGGGAAAATTGTCTTAATCCCATCTTCGGAAGCATCACAAATACCTCTTTCGGTAATAAGCCCCGTAATCAGTCTGGAAGGGGTAACGTCAAATCCATAATTTGCTACATTGGAGCCTTCTGGCATAATCAGGAATTCCTGCTCTGCACCATCCTTAAACCCTGACATATACTTCACTTCCCTCCCATCCCGCTGCTCTACCGGTATTTCATTAACTCCATCAGCAATTGCCCAATCAAAAGTCGATGACGGTAGCGCTATATAAAATGGCACATTGTTATCCATCGCAGCCAGGGCTTTCAGGTAGGTACCTATTTTGTTAGCAGCATCACCGGTTTTAGTCACCCTGTCCGCACCGGTAATTACAATATCGACAAGTCCATGCTGCATTAAATGACCTCCTGCATTATCCGGGATTACGGTATGTGGAACCCCATGCTCAAGTAGCTCCCAGGCTGTTAATCTGGCCCCCTGGTTTCTCGGACGGGTTTCATCGACCCAAACATGAACATCAATACCGGCGTCGTGTGCCTTATAAATTGGGGATGTCGCAGACCCGTAATCTACAAATGCGAGCCATCCGGCATTGCAATGTGTCAAGATATTTACAGTTTCACCATTTCGGTGGCGACTGATTTTTTCAATGATTTTAAATCCATGTTCTCCGATCATTCGACACATATTCGCATCTTCATCAGTAATTTCACCAGCTGTTTTTAATGTGGCATTTACACATTCTTCATAGGTCTCACATTTTTCAATTTCTGCAAGCTGGCGCTCCACAGCCCATTGAAGATTTACAGCAGTTGGTCTGGAATTCTTCAATATTTCACCGGCATTTAACAACTCTTTTATAAAATGCTTTTTATTTACATTCAATGCCGCTAAATACATGCCATATCCAGCTGTTGCGCCAATTAAGCCGGCCCCCCTGACAAGCATATCAGATATGGCCTTTTCAGCGGACTCTAAGTCTTCAAGGTCTTTTATTACAAACTGAAAAGGAAGTTTTCTTTGATCAATGATTTGCACAATTTTTGGATTTTGAGGATGTATCCAAATGGTCCGGTAATGCTTGCCGTCTATTTTCATCTGCTTTTTAGAAAATCAGTAAATCAAAAAATAATTATTAATAAGTGCTTAATGCTTCATGTTGTTCCATCCTTTCAAGTACATATTTCAATCCTTCCAGGTTTCGTTTCAGAACTACTTCTATGTCTTCTCCTTCCGTATGCCCTAAAATGCCAATAGATCCATGAAAATCCAGAGACTTTAATGTCTGCATCATATGCATTTCTTCATCTCCTTTTCCAATATCTATTATTTTAGGTCCATTTTTCTTCATACCGTTTAGATTTACAGTCCATAAGTATGGTTTCATGATTTGGATTAATTCTTCATATCCATCTAATTGATCATGGGCATGATGAAAATTATAAACCAAACCAACATCCTTATCTTCTAAACCTTCAATAATCATTATTTGATTAGCTGGTTCGCCAAACCAATCACCATGATTATAAAGGGCTATTTTACATCCTATTTTTTTCACTCTACTCTGTAAATATTTAATGGTGTTAATTCCTTTCTGTACCTTTTCATCATCTGTCATGTTTTCAAAAAAACTTGCAGGAAAGCTCACCCATAATTCAGTTTGTGTACCTGTTTTTTCAAGAGATTCAAGAATACGCTCAGTGGAATTGTTCATGATATTTCCATTATTTCCATCCACCCAAAACCAGACGCTTTTTAGTTCAATATCATATTTTTTAAGTGCATTAATTTCTTCTTCCAAAGTAGAAACATGCTCTTCTCTCCAGTCCCACGCAAGTGATTTTATACCTAAATCGCTAAGCATTTTAGCTCTTTCTTCCGGATTTCGTTTTTTACTATCAAAAGGTACGATACACCAGGCCACTAAGTTATTCTTGTCAAACAATAGTGGGTTTGTATCAATTTGGTCTTTAGAAGAAGTACAACTCTCAAATAATTGGGCTAGAAATATTGAGATGAGTAAAATGTAGAACCGTTGATTTTTCATATTTTAAGAATTTACAATCAGAAATTCACAACTTAGGAACTGTTGAGAAATACGCTCTGATAATATCGATTAGCTTTTATCTTTAATCCTGTTAAAAGCAAAAGCTCTTAATATCCATTTTGATAATGGTTTTTCTGGATCTTTTTTCTTAAGATTTAGGTAAATACCAAGTTTTTTTACTACTGGTACTTTATGAGTTTCGATAAATTCTATTAAAGCGCCATCCGGGTCTTCGATATAAGAAAAATGTCCTGCCGCTTCTCCCATGTCAAAACTATCTTCACTTTGAATGGCAGTACTATCAACAGTAAAAGGATAACCTTCTTTAACGCAGAGGTCACGTAATTCATTAAATCCAATAATATCAAAGGTAAGATGGATAAATCCTAAATCTCCCCAGAAACGATTTTCATAAATTTTGTTCGGTTTTCTGTCTATTGCCTTTACTAATTCAATCTCGCTTGGACCAAATAATTGACTAAAACTTCCTTTTCGAGGTTTTGAATGGCGCAATAATGCCCTTTCAAATGTCTGGCTTCCTCCTGATATCCCCTTGAATCCATCGAATTTTCCGGTGGTCTCATACACCACTTCATCGTACCCTAATATTGATGAATAAAACTTTTTAGAGATATTCATATCTGAAACACCGATAACAGCTCCATAACTACCTCCTGTAACCTTATTTTCATTTTTAAACCAGGAATTACTCTCAACAATATTAAAGATATTATCAAACGGATCTTTGATAAAAAAATTATTGCTCCCGGCAGGGCATTTATGAATTTCACCTAATATTTCAATGCCTGATTTATTGAAGTAATCATAAACTTTCTGTGCGCTTCTACATTTAATTTTTCCGGCAAATAATCCTAAATCACCTAATTTAAGCTCATTTTCCGGATTCAATGGAGTTCTTTCTGTGTATTGCCAAATCTCAAAACCTCCCCCACCTTGTAAATTCAAGGTTAATGCAGCTCTGCGACTCTGCGGTTTTCCACCGGTATATGGAAGCATTAATTCAGCAACAGCTTCTTCTTCAAATACTTTAATGTCAAATCCTAAAAATTTTCTATACCAACCCCACGCCTCATACAAATCTTTGACTCCTATACCTATTTGTTGAATTCCGCTAATGACCATCTCTTTACTTACTAATAATATTAACTATCTAATAAATTGCAATGGTATATCTTTTATTTTAATTTTCTTAATAAACAATCATTGTTTTGGTAGGATATTGCTTTTTTACTTTTAAAGTTAGCTGACAATATTCACAAATGCAGGCGATGATAATAGTTTAAAAGTTATAGAGGTGGCTTTCAGCTATTTTAGAAATGGAATGACTATGAGAAATAAGCGATACAGATTGACAAAGTATTACAGAAAAGAAATTCCAAATATCGAACTATATGATCATAGCAACGATTCATTGGTAACATCCAATGTCGCCACCTGAAGAGAGGAAATACTAAATGAATTTTTGCCCCTTTTAGAAGAAGGCAATACAGGAATGTTTAATGAAAAATTGTAGTTATCCTAACGTTAAAATAAATATCACATTAACTTAAACAGAATTAAGGCGGCGATCTTTAGCATAATATGCTTTATCTATTAAGTTGGATGGCCAATTGCAACATTGATCAAAAATCATTTGTTTTACCCGGAATATGGAGAGTTATTAATTTCAATAGTAAGTTCATTTTACTATAAAACAGGTTCTAATTAATATGGAAGAATGATTGTATTCACAGATAATGAAGATATCAAAGGTGTAGGACGCAAAACTGCATTTCAATATTATTTGACTACCCTAACTGTGATATTCATTATTTTTTTCTTTTTCGATTTAACCATAGATCTGATTACTCCGCTTTGGCTTTCAGCAATTATGCCATTTCTCTTTATTATTCCACTTATATTATTGAGAAAAGGGATTAAACTCTCCTATCTGATTACTGCCAATATTCTAGAATTGATGTTGATTTTTCAATTACTTCTCATTCTAAACCCCAAGCACTATTATGTTTTAATCTATTGGATTGGTTTAATTCCTCTACTATTAATGTCCATGGTAAAACCTAAAGCAGCCAAGGTATGGGGAGTTTTTGTCTTACTTTTTATAATAATCAATGGCATTTATATCCTGATGAAATTTCCTTCCTACGAGCTCACGTTATATCCAAAAAAATACCTCGCAGCAGGATTTGTGTTTTGGATGATCACATTTGCCATCATATTAATTATCAATTTAATTCAGGAAAGAAACAGGAAACTGCTTGCCATTAAAAATACAGAACTTTCAAAACTCAAATATGAAATCGAAAATAAGAATGAGGAGTTGAACTCACAGAATAAAAAGATCAATGAGATCAATGAAAAACTTAGGCTGTTAAATGAAAATCTAGAAGTCAGGATAGCTGAACGAACACAAGATTTGGAACAAAGAAATATTCAACTAACTGAATATGCCTTTATTAATTCTCATTTATTAAGAGCTCCCGTAGCACGAATTATTGGTTTGATTAATCTATTTGGTAAAACAAAAAACGATTCAAAAAGACCTGAAATTCTGGAACATCTTAATCAAGCCGGATCAGACCTGGATGAAGTGGTTAGCAAAATCAACATGGCCCTCGATGAAGAGAATAAGGTTGAAAGAGGAAAACTATAGCAGATAATTAAGTTAAATGGGCAGTGAGATCTTAAACGTAG
>DAOVVI010000494.1 GCA_030637245.1 Cyclobacteriaceae bacterium | reverse complement strand
ATGAGCAAATAGATTTGTTAGTCAACCAAAAAATTAAAAGATTTGAACCAAATCAGATTATAGTTTCTGAAAACGACGCCCCGAAAAAGCTCATCCTTATTTTAACCGGCCTGGTATATTACGAAAATGATTCCGGGATTAGTCAAATGATAGACGCCGGCAATTTTATTGGCTTTACCAAACGATATTTCAGGTATGATCTGCCAAAGAAGTATATGGCGCAGAGCTACGTATATTGCCTGGAGTTTGAAGAAATATTTATTAATAAGTTTTTTCAAAAATTCAGCCTGATTGAGGAATTCAATGCGAGGTTCAACTTTATAAAGATATTAAGAGAATCAATACTTATCCAGGATTCTATATCTAATGCTATTTATAATCGAATTTCCAAATATGCTGATATAATAGAAATTGATGAAAGTGGTATTTCCGATGAAAAATTACAGAACAACATTTTTGTCATTATAAATGGAAAAGTAAAGATTAGATTTGCCAAAGGATATAATGTGAGTATTTCAGAACATGAGCACTTTGGTGGCGCTAAATTATTAAAAGAGTACCGCAGAAAACAAAATTATATTTTTGCGGGGAAAGTAATGGCATTGTCATTCCCGATCGATCGGATTGAAAAAGTACCCAAATTACTTTGGAGGTTGATTGAATTGGAAGAAATGAGATATCAGTTAAGTATTTTTGAAGCTAAATAATTTTTTGAGGTGAAAGACTTGCGAGAGGGTAAAATATTAAGAGGACTAAATCAAACAGCGATCTTTAAAAGTCTCCCTGATGATGTATTAATTAAACTTTCAAAAAAAGCCGGTATTGAGGCCTTCAGTCCTGAAGAGGTTATAGTATGGGAGGGCGAGCCAAGCGATCGGCTTTTTATAATTATTAATGGAATTGTTACGGTTAAAAGAGTAATTCCAAATAAGAGTGATAAGATATTTGCCTACCTGTTGCCGGGGAGCACCTTTGGAGAAGTTGGGATTTTGGAAAATAAATCAAGATCGGCCACTGTCGCAGCTTTAACCGATGTTGAGGCTCTGGTCTTTGATAGAGATTATTTTTTGAAAATTCTACACGAGCATCCAACTGTTGCAATAGAATTAGCAAAACTATTAGGGCAATATCTTACGGAATCAAATAAAAGAATAACCAGGGGCGATAAAGAGAAAAAGGTCGTTTTGGTATTTGATCTTTTTAATATTCATGGCGCTGCTGAACTTGGAAAGCGATTAGCTATCCGTTTGAAAAAAGGATCAGACAAAGGTACAATTTATGCAGAATATCCATTTAAAGGAACACTTTCTGCTGCATTGGATTTATCAAAAGTAAAATCAAATATTTTCCATCATGACAGTGGTCTTGATATCTTATTGGAAAATGATAAATCAGGGGCAACGAATAATTCAAAAATTGCCTTGATGGTAGATAATCTTCTGTACACATATGAAAACCTGGTTATTTACCTGAATCAGGATTTTAATGAGAATTTGTCTCAAATATTGGAAAATATTGACCAGGTAATTGTGGTTGGTTCCAGTGAAAAAAGTCATTGGGAAGAAATATCCAATTTACACAGATCCATAAAATCTCAGGTCCAGGACAACAACACTAAGATATTTACAATTCTTATCAACAATGATCCGACGGATAACTTTAATGTATATCCCCCCCCTGATTTTAAAGTAGTGTTTTCAGATGAAACCACTGATTACCAACTTTGGTCAGAGGGAAATTCAAAACTTGCTTCGGAGTCATTTCATGAGGCAGTAGAGACTTTTGTTGACAGGCTGCAGCGCAACAATCAAATTGGTATTTTTATTCCCACAACCTTCGATGTAAATAATTATCTCGATACGACAGAATATATCGATCGAACGTTGGCTTTTTTGGGAGAAAGATTTGGTGGAGCGACTAGTGAAGAAGCAAAAGGCATCTGGAATAGTGAAGAAATCGGACTGGTAGGGGAGAAGCTTTTTAAAGTGCATACCTATGCCACATCCAGGGATCTTAAAAAATTTCTGGATGAAGTTGTGGAGTTTGTAAGTGTGATAAAAGTGGAGCTTAAACAGGAAGCAATGGCGATAGAGATCAATCAAAAATTGACGCTGATTTAATGTCTGATCGTAATGACGTATTGCAATGCATCCCTACTCATACCTAAGTGAATTGACCGGGTTTTTCATAGCTACCTTTATCGTATGATAACTTACAGTGAATATGGCTATCAACAAGGCTGAAATACCCGCCACAATGAAAACATCTATCCCTATATCCGTTCGATATGCAAAATCATTCAACCACAAATTGCCAAAATAGTAGGATACAGGAATGGAAATGATAAATGCCATCAAAACTAATTTTGAGAAATCTTTTGTCAACAAAATTAATAATTCAAATGTTGTAGCGCCATTCACCTTTCGAATTCCGATCTCCTTCTTTCTGTTTTCTGTCGAAAAGGAGGATAACCCCAATAAACCCAGGCAGGCAATAAAAATGGCCAATGCCGAAAAATACTGAACAACCTTACTCAGCTTCTCTTCCTTTTCATACAGTTTATCGTAATCGTTGTCCATGAAAGAATACCT
>DAOVVI010000394.1 GCA_030637245.1 Cyclobacteriaceae bacterium | reverse complement strand
GTTTGTTCAGAAATAAACAATAATATTGTCATTGACTTCATTTCCAGAATGATTGCATTTAATTTATGTGAGAAATAAAATCAATTGTAAATTTGCATCCTTCAAAACAGTGAATTTTATTCACTAAAAAATTTAATAAATAAAAAATGCTTAACGAATGAAATTAATAGAAGTTAAGGACAAGCAATCTGAAAAGGATTTTTTGATGTACCCTGTTCAATTGTATAAAAATGAAAAGCATTGGATAAGACCTCTGGATAAAGATATTAACAATGTTTTTGACAAGGATAAAAACAAATATTATAGAAAGGGAGAATTGATCCGCTGGATTTTGAAAGATGATAGTGGAAAAATCATTGGAAGAGTTGCCGCTTTTATAAATAAGAAAACAGTAAATAAGGACAACGACCAGCCAACCGGCGGGATGGGTTTTTTTGAATGTATAAATGACAAGAAAGCAGCTTTCATTCTTTTTGATGCGTGCAGAGATTGGCTTAAGGATAATGGCACGGAAGCTATGGATGGTCCGATCAATTTTGGCGACCGGGATAAATGGTGGGGATTATTGGTGAAGGGTTTTGAAATTGACCCTAATTATAATTGTAATTATCAATTACCTTATTATCAGGCTTTATTTGAAGAGTATGGATTCAAGACATATTTTGAGCAGATAACCTTTGCCCGTAAGATTATGGATCCAATAAATCCACGGTTGCAGGAAAAGGCTGAAAGAATCTTCCAAAATCCCAAATACTCTTTCAGGCATATGAAGTTGAAGGAAATTGATGCCTATACTGTATTTTTCATGGACATATACAATGCCGCCTGGGCAAGTCATAAAGGAGTTCCTCAGTTATCACTTCAAATGGCCAAACACCTCATGAAGCAAATGAAACCAATCATTGATGAAAAAATCATGTGGTTTGGATTTTATGAAGAAAAACCAATTGCCTTTTATATTATGCTTCCGGAAGTTAATCAGATATTCAAATATGTAAATGGAAAAATGGATCTGATAGGCAAGCTTAAGTTTGCCTGGCACCAATGGAGAAAAACCAATAAAAAAATGTTTGGAGTGGTATTTGGAATAGTGCCTGATCATCAGGGGAAAGGTGTAGAAGGCGCCATTATAGAAACTGTTCGGCGGAGAGTTCAGGGAGATTATCGGCGATATGAAGATTTTGAGATGAACTGGATCGGTGATTTCAATGTAAGAATGATTCACGTGGTGGAGCAGGTTGGCGGAGATAGAGCCAAAATTCACAAGACCTACAGATATCTTTTCGACAGGACAAAGCCATTCAAAAGGATGCCAATCATAGGAGATAAAAGGAAAAAAAATGAGGAAGAAAGTGCATAAAATCCATTAACACATTTTAACATAGCTACCCAGCCATTTGATATCTTTTTTGTGCTTTTCAAATAATTTGGAAATGTGCGAATCACTGATATGCCCATCTATGTCTATGTAGAAATAATACTTGAAAGTTTTTCCTTTTTTGGCAGGTCTGCTTTCAAGCTTTGACATATTGATTCCTGCATTGTAGAAATCCTGTAGCAGCATCATCAGGCTTCCCGGTTTGTCTGTGGTTTTTGCTAAAAGACTGGTTTTATCATTGTTGCTTTTCTGATTTTTAATGTCTTTGCTAATGATTAAAAACCGGGTGAAATTGTCCGTTGAATCCTCAATATTATCAAATAAGATTGGCACCTTGTGCATTCTGGCAGCGATATGCGAACACATGGCCGCACTGCCATCTTCTTCCAGCGCAATTTTCGCTGCTTTCGAGGTAGAGTTTACCGGGATGTATTCTATCTTAGATCCGTTAAACGACTCATTAAGAAATTTTTTACATTGTTTAAATCCAATATCCTTGGAATAAATTCTTTTCACTTGCTGCAGATTTTCACATCTGGTAGCAAATGCAAAATGGATAGGCAAAGGAACTTCAGCAGTAATGTGTAAATCCATGGATCCCAACAAATCAATAGTTTCACTAACTACGCCCTCCTGATTGTTTTCTAGTGGAACAACACCAAATCTGGCTCGACTTGTGTCAATTGCTTCAAATACAGATCTTATGGAATCCAGGGCCAAATATTGACTCATTGCACCAAATCTGCTTTCAGCAGCCTGGTGCGTAAAGCTGCCTTCAGGCCCAAGATAAGCTACCAATTCGGGCAATTCAAAGTTCCTGCTAATGGCAAAAATTTCCAGAAAAATAGCCTCAATTGCCGCACGATTTAAATGGCCTTTATGATCATTATATAATCGGTCAATTATGCTTTTTTCTCTTTCAGGTCTATAAATAGCCGTCTTGCTGGTTTTTTTAAAAGTACCAACTTCCTTAATCACCAACATTCGCTCATTGAGTATATCAATAAGTTTATTGTCAATTTCATCAATTATTTTACGTAATTCTTCTAAGGTTTTAGCTTTCATTTTCTTGAATTAGTATAGCTACCGCCTAAAAAAAGGAAACAAAACTATCTAATTTTTGGGATTAAACAAATTTGTGGTAAACTTGGAAAGGTTATCATACTATTCTAATTTTTCATCTTCCGCAAGGCAATGTTTCATATCACAAAATAGCAACAACATGAACATCGATGAACTAAAATCAGAGCTAGATCAATTAAAGGATGAAAAGTACAATTTATTAAAACTTGTCAATCATGATATCAGGTCTCCGTTTAATCGGATTTTTGCGCTATTGCAATTATTTGAAATGGAAAGTAGTGATATATCAAGCCAGCAAAAAGAATATCTTGATTCAATGTATCTATCAATTTTGAGTGGATTGGAAATGATTCAAAATTTGAGAGATATGAGAGAAATTGATGCTGGAAATATTGAAATTGATAAGACAGAATTTGATTTGGTGAATACAATTCAGAATGCAATAAAATCATTTTTCAAACAAGTAGAGATAAAGAAAATGAATATTGTAACTGAGCTGTCTATCGAGGAGGCACAACTTGTGTCAGATGAGTATTATGTGCAAAGGGTGATCGAAAATGTGCTTTCCAATGCCATTAAATTTTCTAAAGAAGAAAAGGATATTATTGTCAGATTGAAAAATAATGATCATGGATTTCTAGTTGAAATTAAGGATTTTGGTGATGGCATAAATCAAGATGAAGAACATTTATTGTTCAAAAAGTTTAAAAAATTGTCAAGTATTGCTTCTGGAGGAGAAGGATCATTAGGTTTGGGCCTTCATAATACGGTTTATTTCTTGAAGAGATTAAAAGGAAGTATTACCTTAAACAAAGGTGATGAAATTGGATCTTCTTTTACTATAAAACTT
>DAOVVI010000450.1 GCA_030637245.1 Cyclobacteriaceae bacterium | reverse complement strand
CCCTAGCATTAAAAGCTCAGGAGGATATTGAATCAGATACGAGCAGTTTTGCACAAATGGAATTTGAGAACTTTGCATTTAATTTTGGTGAATTAAATCAGGGCGAAAAGGCAGAACATGTTTTTAAATTTAGAAACATAGGCAAGGCGCCTTTGATCATTAACAATGTATTAGCAACCTGCGGATGTACAGCGCCGGAGTGGCCAAAGGATCCAATTCAACCGGGAGCAGAAGGCGAGGTTATAGTCGTTTTTGATTCTTCATCAAAAATTGGCCGTCAAAACAAAGTGATTACTATTCGGTCCAATGCCAAATCAGGCGATTATCGCTTGAGAATTTCAGCTATGGTGCTGCCGCCGAAAAAGTAAAAGAATTTGGTTAGATGGATTTTATTATTCCAACCAGGAGAAATAGCCAACCGGCAATCATAAATAATCCACCTATAGGCGTAATCATGCCAAATTTGGTGATTCCGGTAAGGCATAAAATATAAAGTGAACCGGAGAAAATGATAACTCCAATTACAAATGAATACCCTGCATAATTTAGGAATTGATGCTTTATATTGAACATTAATATTCCTAATAACATTAATGCCAAAGCATGGTAAAATTGATATTTTACAGCTGTTTCGAAGACCTCTATGCGGCCGGTAGATTCTAATAATTTTTTTAATGCATGTGCCCCAAATGCACCAATTATGACAGATAAGGCCCCCAATATGCTTCCGATGATTAAAAATAATTTCTGCATAACAAATTAATTAATGATAGATTCTTGGTCCGAATATTTTACTGCCAACACGAATCATAGTGCTACCTTCTTCTATGGCAATGCGGTAATCATCGCTCATACCCATCGATATTTCTTGCATTTCCAAGTTTGAAGCTGAATAAGTTCCTTTTATTTCATCGAATAGTTTTTTCAATTTTCTAAATTCTGACCTTATCTGGTCATGGTCTTCTGTGTATGTGGCCATGCCCATGAGCCCGGCAACCTTTATATTTTGCAAAGAAATAAACTCTTGTGAAGATAACAATTCCACTAATCCGGATTCATCAAAACCAAATTTATGTTCTTCTTGTGCGATGTGAATTTGCAACAAGCAATTAATGATTCGTTCATTCTTTAGAGCTTGTTTGTTTATTTCAGTAAGCAATTTTAAACTATCTACCGCATGGATCAGATAGATAAATGGCGCTATATATTTCACTTTGTTGGTCTGTAAATGTCCAATCATGTGCCAACGGATATCAGCGGAAAGTTGACCTGGTTTTTCTCGTAATTCCTGAACCTTGTTTTCGCCAAAATCAAGTTGTCCTGCCTCATAGGCTTCTTTTATCAACCCGACCGGTTTAGTTTTACTAACTGCCACCAACCTGCAATCTGTCTTGTTGAGAAGAATTTTAAATTCTTTAATATTTTCCAGGACACTCATATAAATTGATTATCTACTTTCGAATTTGTTTTATGATGCATTGTTAATGTACTTTTTGAAAAGTATAGCAAAATAAATGGCTTTCCTTGGAATTCGGATATAAAAAGGGATAAAACTTTGATTAGACACTTACAAAAGTATGCCTACTCCATCAATCTTCAAAATATGAGTTGAGTTATAAATAAGAAATAAAATCAAATTTTCATGAGGGTTATTTTTTTGTAATTTGCCTAAAATTTAAATTAATAATCTATGAAGGCTAAGAGCAAAAAATTTTTGTATTCCTATTTGAATTGTGAATCTCCGACCGGTTTTGAAGTAGAAGGACAGAAAATCTGGCTGGATTACATAAAGCAATTCACCGATGATTATTTCACAGATACATATGGTTCCGCTGCTGCTATTATAAATCCTGATGCTAAATATAAAGTGGTAATTGAGGCGCATTGTGATGAAATCTCATGGTTTGTGAATTATATATCAAAAGAAGGTTATATCCACGTGATCAGAAATGGAGGGTCAGATTATGTGATCGCGCCATCAAAAAGGGCAAAGATCCATGGGGAAAATGGCATGGTTCCGGCAGTTTTTGGATGGCCGGCAATCCATGTTCGTGAAAAGCGCGAAGAAGGAGGGAAGATGGATGTAGAAACAGTGGTATTGGATTGTGGAGCAGGTACTGACAAAGAAGCTAATAAAATGGGAGTTCAGGTTGGGTCTGTGGTGACTTTTGATGATCAGCTTATGGAATTGAATAAAAAATACCTGGTTGGTCGTGCGTTGGATAATCGCATTGGTGGATTCATGATTGCAGAGGTTGCCAGGATGATCAAACAGAATAAGGTAAAAATACCTTTCGGACTTTATGTAACGAATGCTGTTCAGGAGGAAATTGGTTTGCGGGGCGCAGAAATGATAGCTCATCGAATTAAACCTGATTTGGCCATCATTACAGATGTTTGTCATGATACTACCGCTCCCGGATATAATAAAATTAAACAGGGAGATTTGCATGCAGGGAAAGGACCCGTACTTTCATTTGCTCCTGCAGTGCACAATAATGTACTGAAAATGTTATTTGATGTGGCAGGGAAAAAGAAAATTGATTATCAACGGTCCGCATTGTCGCGATTTTCGGGGACTGACACAGATGCATTTGCCTATTCTAATGAAGGCGTAGCATCAGCCCTAATTTCTTTACCGCTAAAATATATGCATACTACAGTTGAAATGGTCGCTTTAAAAGATATTGAAAATGTGATCAGGTTGATGTATGAATTTTTAATTCAGTTAAAAGCAGGTCACGATTTTAGGTACATAAAGTAGTTGCTGTGAATTATACTCATCAGAAATCTAAATTACCGATTTGCACCTTTTTTGGTGTTGTCACCAACATGCTAAAATGTCCTATATGAGCTGGTTGGTCAAAAGACCAAGCCTCTGGCGTGGCAGGCACAACAAGGGTAATAGATTAACCCGAAAAATTCACAATTT
>DAOVVI010000540.1 GCA_030637245.1 Cyclobacteriaceae bacterium | reverse complement strand
GGTATTATTTTTCAGATCACAAACTGCCTATTTAGCTGTTAAAACAAACCGTAAACCTGACAAACCTGAGATCGATAAGCTAAACTGGCTTTTTAGCGATGCTCACTTTATTGATACGGATGTTATGGAAGGCACATTTGTCGGGCCACGGAAAGAAATGATTACACCATGGAGCACAAATGCGGTAGAAATAACTCAAAACATGGGAATTACAGGCATTGAAAGAATAGAGGAATTTATACTTACTGAAGAATCCGAGCCTGACTTTGATCCCATGTTACAACAAGTTTACTATGAACTTGACCAGCATATATTTACCATCGATAAAGAACCGGAACCTGTTCAATACATCGATGACATCAGCTCATACAATAAGCAGGAAGGATTGGCCCTGAGCAAAGAGGAAATCACCTATCTTGAAGAATTGAGTAAAAAACTGGATCGCAAACTTACCGATAGTGAAATATTTGGATTTTCACAGGTAAACTCGGAGCACTGCCGGCACAAAATATTTAATGGCACATTTATTATTGATGGAGAAGAAAAAGAATTGTCTCTTTTTCAACTCATTAAGCTAACTACAAAAACCAACTTAAATCGTGTTGTTTCTGCTTATAAAGACAACTGTGCATTCATTCAGGGACCCGAAATAGAACAGTTTGCCCCGATCAGACAAGACGTTCCGGAGTATTTCAAAACTGAACGATTTGAATCTGTACTATCAATAAAAGCTGAAACGCATAATTTCCCGACTACCGTTGAACCGTTTAACGGCGCCGCTACAGGAAGCGGTGGCGAGATTCGGGATAGAATTGGCGGCGGCAAAGCAGCAATGCCGCTGGCGGGAACTGCAGTTTATATGACCTCCTACCCCAGGCTGGACGGAGGAAGGATGTGGGAAAAAAATATTAATCCCAGAAAATGGCTTTACCAAACTCCTGAAGAAATACTGATCAAAGCATCTAATGGAGCGAGTGACTTTGGGAATAAATTTGGCCAACCGCTTATTTGTGGGAGCCTTTTTACATTCGAACATTTCGAAGATGAAAAAGAATATGGCTATGATAAAGTGATTATGCTTGCCGGGGGTGTTGGATATGGAAAGAAAACAGACAGTCTGAAAGATGATCCTGAGATAGGTGAAAAGATCATTTTATTGGGAGGTGACAACTATCGAATTGGTATGGGTGGAGGAGCGGTTTCTTCAGTGGCTACCGGTGAATTTGACAATGCCATTGAATTAAATGCCGTGCAAAGATCAAATCCTGAAATGCAGAAAAGGGTTTCCAACACGATCAGGGCACTGGCAGAGTCCAAAAATAATCCCATAGTTTCCATACATGATCATGGAGCCGGGGGGCATTTGAATTGCCTTTCTGAATTGGTTGAAAATATCGGAGGTAAGATTCAAATTGAGAAATTACCGATTGGCGACCCCACACTTTCAGACAAGGAAATTGTAGGTAATGAATCCCAGGAAAGAATGGGATTGATCCTGAAAGAAAAAGATACAAAATTATTACAGGATATTTCTGATAGAGAGCGTGCTCCGATGTATATCATTGGTGAAACCACCGGCGACCATCAATTCACCTTCGAACATGAGGATGGTAGCGTCAAACCCATCGATCTCAAGATTGAAGATATGTTTGGAAATCCGCCAAAAACCATCATGCGGGATTCTAAAATTGATCATCAATTTGAAGAACCGGTACATGATGTATCAAAAATTGTGGATTATGTCAAACAGGTATTGCAACTTGAAGAGGTTGCCTGCAAAGATTGGCTTACCAATAAAGTTGACAGATCAGTTACAGGAAAAGTAGCAAAACAGCAATGTGCCGGACCACTGCAATTGCCTTTGAATAACCTGGGAGTGAGTGCGTTGGATTATCAGGGAGTAAAGGGATTGGCTACCGCTTTAGGTCATGCTCCGGCAGCAGCACTGATCAGTCCAAAAAATGGCTCTATACTTTCTATAGCCGAGTCACTTACAAATATTATCTGGGCCCCGATAGAGGGAGGCCTTCAGGGAATTTCGCTAAGCGCCAACTGGATGTGGCCCTGTAAAAATCCCGGTGAAGACGCCAGACTTTACGAAGCGGTAAAAGCTGCTTCAGATTTCACTTTGGCGTTGGGGATCAACATTCCCACAGGAAAGGATTCCCTGTCCATGACACAAAAATATGGAGATGATGAAGTCGTCTATGCACCGGGTACAGTTATAATATCT
>DAOVVI010000554.1 GCA_030637245.1 Cyclobacteriaceae bacterium | reverse complement strand
ACGTTTTGTTCCGCCTTGAAAACAACTTCTTTGAGCCAATGGATCATACCACCCCAAAATTTCTTTCCTACTAAGACTATTGGAAATTTGCCAATTTTTTGAGTCTGAATAAGTGTGATTGCTTCAAAGAACTCGTCTAGCGTACCAAAACCTCCAGGCATACCGATGAACCCCTGAGAATAGCGAACAAACATCACTTTCCTGACAAAGAAATAATCGAAAGTAATATTTTTATCCGGATCAATATATATGTTATTGCTTTGCTCATGAGGCAAAATAATATTTAATCCAACCGATTTGCCCCCGGCTTTACTAGCACCTTTATTGGCTGCTTCCATAATTCCCGGGCCTCCTCCCGAGATTATGCCATAACCCTGTTCGACTAAACTGGAAGCAATTTCCTCAGTCATCTTATAATATTTACTTTCCGGTTTTGTTCTGGCAGACCCAAAAATTGATACACATGGACCAATGGAGGCCAATTTTTCAAAACCGGAAACGAATTCTCCCATAATCTTGAAAAGCGCCCAGGAGTCATTGGATTTTATTTCATTCCAATCCTTTTCCTTAAATGCCTGTCTTATCTTCTGCTCTTCATCGGGAGACAAATCTTTCTTGTTATTATCGTTTGTTTGTTGATTTTCCATATAGAAAATTTTAGAGGGATAAAAGTATGCGATATTTTATTAGCGATTATTAATTATTGACAAAAATATTGGCAATTTTTTTTCTTTAAGTCACCTTTAACAAATCTCTAATTGCCTCACTTAATTCAGGGAATTGAAAGTTAAATCCAACTTCTTCAATCTTTTTAGATGAAACTTTATTTCCTCCTGTGATTGCTGATGACAACTCTCCCAAGACCAGGCTTAATATGAATTTTGGTGTATTTGGAAGAAAATATGGCTTTTGTAAAACTTCTGATAATTGCTTTAAAAATTCTTTATTGGTGACAGGTTTTGGGGCAACTGCGTTGTAAACGCCATGAATTTCAGGATTTTCAATTGCTTTAATAAACATATTGGCAAGATCATCAATATGGATCCAACTCATATATTGCTCTCCCGAACCAAAAGCAGAGCTTAAACCTAATTTTGCTAATGGCACTAGTTTTCCCAATAATCCACCTTTTTTACTCAACACCAAACCAATCCTTAATTTGATTACCCTTATTCCCAAATCTGTAAATTGATCTGCTGCGGTCTCCCACTTCTTTGTTAACGTGGCCAAAAAATCGTCACCTAATTGAATTCGATCTTCGGATTGCAAAATCCCTCCCGTATCGAATCCATAAATGCCAATTGCAGAAGCAGAAATAAAGGCCTCAACACTATGATCTCCTGATTTCAACCAGGTATAAATCAGGCTTGCGCTATCCACTCTGCTTGACGTCAAGATTTGCTTTCTTTTGTCAGTCCATCTTTTATCGGCAATCCCGGCCCCAGCCAGATGAATGATGTATTTGACATTTTCAAAAGCGCCTTCTTCGATATGTCCTTTATTGATATCCCATGTAAATGTCTGAAATTTGGATACTTTGTTTCTATACCTACTCAAATGAACTACCTCGTATCCTTTGCCGAGGAGAATTTCAGACAGATGAGAACCGATCAATCCGGAACCTCCAGTGATTAATATTTTTGAACTCATATACTTTAAACTCGATAGGAATGGAAAGTTCTAAAATTCATGCATAAAAAAAATTAAGTGACCTTAGCTTTTTCTATGTAGTAAATGAATCATAACGACCGATGTATGCCTTGTGCAATCATTATTGAATGGTGAGCTAACAATTTTTGTGAAGCTTGCCTAACGATCAATTTTATGTTTTGTTGTTTTTCATTCCTGATCTATAAAACTTTCATTCCGGGTAAAGCAAAAATTATGGGCCTCTGCCTGTGTGATTTTAATATGGATGAAAAGCATCTGCCTAGCGCAGGCAGAATATTTTGTCAATTCTTAATATAATTTTTATTACCATATAAATGGAATTAACCTATATCTGGTTTTTTGACAATATTCTTTGTATCCTTTTAAATTGTCAGATAAAACTT
>DAOVVI010000140.1 GCA_030637245.1 Cyclobacteriaceae bacterium | reverse complement strand
TACCAAGATTGTAAAGTTTATTCCAACCAGAATAAAAATGAGACTTTTAGAGCGGATTTTCAGTGTTTACAAATGATTTTCCTTGATTAACGGCGAAAAATAATCATCAATTCCGCAAAGGTCTTTGCTGATGTTCCAGAGTTTTATTGCATCTTCTGTATTGTAAGATCTTTTTGAAGATGGTTTTGGCTTGCATTTATCCCAGTACTTACCGCTTTGGCTTTTTGCTTCATCAGCGCTGGCAAGATAAATGGAAGTCTCAGCTCCTTTTGCAGGACTAACTCCTCCCATTCTTCGTAATCTCCAGATAATACCATGCAACGAAATGCTGTGTTTCAAACCGATGTCTGTTTTCACAAGTCCCGGTTGCACACAATTGATGGATATATTATGGATTCCTCGTGATTTAAGTTGACGGTTGAGTTCGTAAACAAACAGTGCATTTGCCAATTTAGATTGTGCATATGCTTTTAATCCATTATATTTTTTTCCGAGCGAAAGATCCTCAAAATGTATTTTCCCATGGAAATGACTGTCGGATCCAACACAAATTATACGTGCGTCATCGGAATTGTGGAGCGCTCCTAATAACTCATGTGTAAGTAAAAAGTAAGCCAGGTGGTTTACGGCTAATTGTCTTTCTACCCCATCATCTGTTAGCTCTAATTTTGAAAACCAGGCGCCGGCGTTGTTTACAAGAATGTCTATTTTGTCATATTCCTTAAGAATATAATTTGAGGCATCTTTTAGGGATATTTGTGAGCTGAGATCTACCAAAATATAATCTACGTTATTATTTTGAGATTTGGCTTTAATCGATTTTACGGAAGCCTCTGCCTTTTCCTGATTTCTGCTGAGAATGGTTACATTAGCCCCAAAATTTGCAAGCGCCAACGCTGTTTCAAAACCAATTCCGGAATTACCTCCGGTAACAATACAATTTTTACCTTCCATGAACTCAAAAAATTTGGGTGAAATTAATGTGCTTTTTTTATACCTCAAAGGAATTATAGGCCTATCTTTAAGCTGATCTGAATTTGATTGTTTTATGTATAAACTATCCATCACATTGGCCTTTTGTTTAATTTTATCCATTTGTAAAGCGCAGGATAATCATCAGAAGGAAATTGAGCGTATTCAGTTAAAAAAACTAAGTGATGGTATTTGCCTCGATTTTATAAGAAATAGTGATCTTAAGGATTTTGAAGAATCCAGCATTCAGCAGATTTTTATTTTTCGCCATGGAGAACCTGCCATGAATAAGAAAGGTTGGAAGAACCGAAATGAGGCCATCAGATACATAGAAATGTATGATTCCGTTGGGGTTTACGATTTTGCACAAAAACCCATTTGTTTGAGAGAGAAAGACATAAATATTGTTTATACAAGTAAATTGCCAAGAGCGATTAATACTGCGGAGAAAACCTTTAATCAGTCCATGCCTTTAGAATCGCATGCACTGTTTAATGAATTTGAAAGAAAGATCATTCAATTTCCAAATATTAAGCTTCCAAGGCAATTTTGGTCTGTTACAACACGAATTGTATGGATGATGGGATTTAATAAAAAAGGTATTGAATCATTTTCCCAGGCGAAAGACAGATCGAGAAGAGCAGCTTTTTTTCTAAATGATAAGGCAGAGAATGATGCCCGCCTGCCCTGCCTCGCCGGCAGGCGGGCGGTGAGGCAGGGAAAAGTAATTCTTTTTTCACATGGTTTTATGAATAAGTATATAAAAAGATATTTGAAGAAGGAAGGATATAAAGCAGTAAATCTAAACGGACAGAAATATCTTGGAGCATATTATTTTTATAGAATCCAATAGCAGAGATTATGCAAATACATACTAAACAGCGCACTAAAGCCCAGGAGTCAAGAGCTGCGATTGAGCGGCTTTATATCATTATGAGGCATTTGTTTATCAGGGGAAGTTATAAGCCTTTGGGAGTGTCGGGTAGTTCGATCATAAAATCGCTGCTTACATTAAATCCGGAAATTTACGGATCTATTGCTGATGAAGAAAAGGTGGAAATAGATGGACTTTTATATGTTATGGATCGGTTGCCTGATGGTATTGAAGAGTGTAGGCAGATCAATCTTATTTCACGGGAAGGTTATGAAAACTCCAATTTTGATGTGATTATACCCGCAAAAAGAAGGCGCAATTGCTACCGGGTGGATATGGATCAAATGTTTATTGAAGTAACCAGGGGCCGGAGCGATATATACGATATTCTGACGCATCTGACTTTTATATTTATCGAAGCTGAGAAAATAAAAAAGCATGCTTTAGACCATAAAGGGCGCAAAACCCTGGCATGGCAAAAGATTGAAGAAATTATCGATAAAGATGTAAAAAAAGAAAAATATAATAAAGAGCAGGGATTTGCGCATCTGAGTGTATTGTTAGGCAGAACCTACGAAGAAACTGAGCAGGGCTTTACTAAATTCGATAATTCTGCAAATAGAAATTCGCTGTTTCATATTATATATTGGATGGCCAGACTGGCTATTGAAGAAACAACTCACGGGCTTTCCAGGGAAATTACATTTTCTTCTACGCTACGCGAAAGAATCGGACACCATACCTACGGGGAACAATGGGCGACTAAAATAAAAAAATATTTGTATGCAAATGGGTTGCTTGAACGACCGCTCCATATCATCAGTGCAAATTTGCATAGCTTTGTAAATTCTATTTATGCCTATCCTGTTTTAACCACGTCGAAAAAAAATGAGACAATTGAAGAACTGGCTGAGCAATTAAGCAATAAGGAAAATGCAAGCCTTCGTAAAAAAGTATTAGGATTTGCAGTTAAAAACGGCCTTGCAGAAATTGCAGATACATCGGGAACAAATATTACCGTACAGATAATTGATACAACGAAACTTCCAATAAATAAGCTTTCTGATGAACTTCAAATTAATCGGTCAAAATTACTCAGGGAAAAACCGGTATTGTTAATCATGGACTATGCTTTTGGTGAGCAAGCCTATGAAACTATGGATGAATTGCTGAAAAGTTATGAAATTGAGGAAGATACTGCGCTTCCAATTAATGTTCATTCGATTTCTATTATGGGGAAAGCGGGAATATTGGGAGGTACCAAAGGGGATGTTATGGTGCCGACCGCACATGTTTTTGAAGGGACTGCAGATAATTATCCAATTGATAATGACCTGAAAAAGGAAGACTTTGAAAACCTTGGTATGCATGTTACCGATGGTCCAATGGTATCGGTACTTGGCACAAGCTTACAGAATGTCGATGTATTGGATTATTTTTTAAAATCTTCATGGAAGGCTATTGGGTTAGAAATGGAAGGGGCCCATTATCAAAAAGCCATTCAGTCAGCATCGAAAATACGGAGAAGTATCCGGGAAGATGTGAAATTACGATATGCATATTATGCTTCTGATAATCCATTATTAACAAGTAATACACTGGCTTCTGGTAGCCTGGGTTTAGAGGGAGTTAAGTCAACCTATGCAATTTCAGTAAAGATCCTCAATAAAATTTTTTCCTGACAAACAATGGAAATAGAGCTTCAATTAATGGATTTTGATTTGGCCATTGCAAAATTATCTGACCCTGATAAACTGGGTGAACTAATTGGGAAAGCTAAGTTTGTCTCATTTACTAAAACCGGTGATGAAATATCATTAGTGATCGATATAAAAAATTTGCCAAATCATCAATTTGCAAATGAAGGTTGGAAGGCTTTCAAGATCATTGGGACGCTTGACTTTTCATTGGTTGGGATACTTCAGCAAGTTATTCGTCCTCTTTCCGAAAATGGGATTAGTATTTTTGCCATTTCCACATTTGACACAGATTATATTTTGGTGAAAGATGAACAGGTTGAAATTGCGGTAGATGTGTTGCAAAAAACGTTTAAAATCAATAAGTGAATTACCAGATAAATTAATTCCCTAAAGCATTCAGTGTTACCCATATGCGCCACCCAATGATCACTTTATCCATTTTTGTCAATTTGGTAAGATCTTTATTTTTATAACTTGGCAGAATTGCTTTATTGACCTTTGCAAGGATATTGAAAGTAACATGTTTCATATTTGTAATTACTGACAGTTTATTTAATTGGGAAAGATCATAAAAATCGTAATTCTATCAAAATCTTTGACTAATTTGAGTAAGCTTTTTACACTTCAATCCTTTTATATAAATATTTAAACTCCACTATGAAAGAGAATAGTTTTAATTCCAGAAGAAGAGATTTTATAAAAAAAAGTACCCTTGCCATGGCAACTATACCGTTTTTAAATTTCAATGTAAAACCAAACTCAGTTAAAAGTAATCAGATTTGTATTTTTTCTAAGCACCTGCATTGGCTTGACTTTATGGGCGTCGGCGAATTTACAAAGCAACTCGGTTATGATGGAGTTGATCTGACAGTTAGAAAAGGAGGTCATGTGCCACCGGAAAAGGTAGAGGAATTATTACCTAAAGCTGTCGAAGAAATTAAATCGGCAGGAGTTGATGTGCCTATGATGGCAACCAACATTAATGACGCTGCTGATCCGCTTACGGAAAAGGTATTAAAAACTGCTTCTGAATGTGGGATCAGGTATTATCGGATGGCCTACTACCGATATGATCCAAAGCTGGAAATAGTAGAGAACCTTGATATTTTTAGAAAAAAGGCTGAGAAGCTTTCTGAAATGAATGCGAAGTATAATATTCATGGAGCTTATCAAAATCATGCCGGAAATTATGTTGGAGCCTCTATTTGGGATTTGTGGTATCTGCTCAAAGGACTAGATCCCAAGTTTATTGGTAGTCAATTCGACCCACGGCATGCTATCGTGGAAGGAGGACTGTCGTGGCCTGTGGATATGAAATTGATCAAAAATTTTATCAGTTGTACCGTCATGAAGGACTTTGTATGGGAAAAACAAGGGAAGTGGGTTGTCAAGAATGTACCACTGGGTGAGGGTATGGTTGACTTTGAGCAATTCTTCTCTTTATATAAAAAGATTGGTTTGTCAGGGCCGCTTTCATTACATATTGAATACCCGATGTTTCCAGGTCCGGAAGAACAGTTTACCTTGAATGAGAAAAATGAAATGGCGGCCAAAATACTGAAAAAAGAGTTGACCTTTATAAAGCAGCAATTTGCAAAAGCAGGGCTGGCCCGTGGTTAATGTCTCCCAGATCGGGTGTCTGGCTTTTGTTGTAAAATACCAAATGTTGTTAAGAACACAAGCGAAACGCTGCGCCAGCTGACCTTATAAATAGCCGTCACTCTGAAGGAGGAACGACTGAGGAGTCTGGTGGCTGTTCGCGAGATCATTGGAGATAGCTAACAGACTCATTCGGGATACGCCCTCAGAGTGACGGCTATTGGTTGGGTTAATGATAGAGAAGAATTGATAAGGTTTGCAAACAATGCAAATGAAACCTGCCTGCTACAGGTAACAAAAGCTAAAATTTCATCGTACAGTAACAAATTATAGCATTTAAGCATTAACACATTTAATCATTTCCACTAAATAACAGTAGAACCATTTAATTCAATGAATTAGGATGTAAATATTGAATTCTTTCTTAACTGAGCAAATCCAATGGCTTACCGATTATTTTATGCCGCTTACCGATTTGGTCTCTTTTCTTTACTAGTTCCGGTTTACCTTTACCTTATCATTAAACTATGTAG
>DAOVVI010000368.1 GCA_030637245.1 Cyclobacteriaceae bacterium | reverse complement strand
TGCAGGATTATTATATCTCGACAGACTTTGATGAGAATTATAAAAATTCCATGCTTAAGGTTGAGGTAGATGTGACTAATTATTCCAATAAAAATTTGAAAGGAAGTGTTCGAATAAATTTGCTTGATGAAGATCAAAAGTCCGTTTTATCCAGGATTTGGATTCAAAAAGTTGGCGCAAGAGCCAATGAAAAAAGTAGTATAAAATTTGAAAAAGAAATTATCAATCCAATGCAATGGTCCGCAGAGAAGCCTAATCTTTATACCCTCACCATCGAGTTGCTGGACAATAATAAAAAGGTTGCAGAAGCTTACTCCCCAAAAATGGGTTTCCGGGAAACAGAAGTGATAGGAAATGCCATTTATGTCAATGGTGTGCCGATCAAATTTAATGGAGTAAACAGCCATGTGCATCATCCTGAAACCGGCAAAACCATGGATATCGAAACCATTAAGGAGGATTTTGAATTAATGAAGCAGTTCAACATCAACCTGGTGCGCACATCGCATTATCCTCCCAGTATCGAATACTTGCAATTGGCCAATGAATATGGTATTTATGTCGTGGACGAAACAGGTGATGAGTGCCACAGGAATATTTACCTGGCCAAAGATCCTGCATGGAAAAATATGTTTGTTGACCGTGCCCGGAAACTTGTAAAGAGAGACCGCAACAATCCGTGTGTTGTATTTTGGAGTGCGGGAAATGAAGCCGGTTCCGGTGATAATATAAAAGCCTTGATGGAAGAAGGCCGAAGATTGGACCCCAGCCGACCCAACTGGATGTATGGCGGAAATACATTTCAAATTCCATTTGAAGAGATAATAGGCCCCCGGTATTGGACGCCATTCGAATTGAAGAAACTGGCCGAGCAGAATCCTGCAGAAGATAACCGGCCATCTTTTATGGATGAATACCTGGCAGCTACCGGCAATAGCATGGGAGGATTGGATGACTATTGGGAATTGATCCATAAATATCCACGCCTTACAGGTGGGGCAATCTGGGATTGGGTGAGCCCAAGTATTAAACAGCCATTGAGGATTATAAAAGATCAATCAACTCATGGAAATGACGGGGCAATCATGGGCAGAGCAAATCTGATAGACGGGAAGTTTGGGAAAGCCCTGGATCTCTCGGGCCATGATGAGTGGGTGGAATTTTACCGTGATCCCAGTCTGGATATCACCGGCAGCGAGATCACGCTGGAATTGTGGGTAAAGCCCAGGGAATTCATTCACACCAATTATTTTCTTTCTAAAGGAAATCATGCCTACGGATTGATTCAAAAGGATGCAAAAACCATTGAGTTTTTCATTCATGGAAAAGAAAGGCAATCTGCAACTTGTGCAGTACCGGATGACTGGCAAGACAATTGGCATCATTTAGCTGGCATTTATAATGGCAAAGAAATGAAACTGTATATGGATGGTGAGTTGAAAGGCACACATAAATACGATGAAAAAATCATGAATTCACCATTCCCTGTGACCATTGGCAGGGATTCTGAAAATCACCACAGCGAGACGAACGGCATGTTGAGTAATGCCATTATTGATAATGTACACATTTATAATAAGGCCATTCCATTCGACCAATTAAGTTCTGCGAAAGCAGAAAATGCAATTCTTTTCATGGATTTTGAAAGCATTAAAGAAGATGGATATTTTTATATGACTGGTTTAGAAGGAAGGACCTACGGATTGATCTGGGCGGATCGAACGATTCAACCTGAAATGTGGCAGGTCAAAAAATCTGCCCAACCTGTAACTGTGGAAGCAATTGACCAAACCAATGGGAAATATAAAATCACTAACAGATTTAATTTTACCAATTTAAATGAATTTGATATTTCATACTCACTTGGTGAACCGCATAAAACAGGAGGTAATATAGAGATAGATTTACCTCCGCACCAAAGTAAGATTATTGAACTCCCCATCAAGGAACTTGTTTTCGTAGCCACTGAATCTTTGACCGGCATTATTAGCATTAGGTTAAAGGAGGATACAAAATGGGCTAAGAAAGGACATGAAGTTGCCTGGGAACAACTCACATATCCTGATTTTCCTCCCTTGGGAAAATATGACAAAAACTCAAAAATTTCCATTGAGGAAACTCAAGATGCCATAATTCTAACTGGAGAGAAATTTGAATATGAGTTTAATAAAAATACCGGGAAATTATCCAGGATGTCAGTTAATGGAAAAACAATAGTATTGAATAGCCCGATGTTCAATGTTTGGAGAGCGCCCATCGCCAATGACACAGATCCATGGAATAATGGGAAACACAGAACACAGGAAAAGATAGATGGACTTGGTAGAAGCAGAGATAATCATTGGCGAACCATGGGTATTGATCATTTACAATATCAAGTAGATAATATTGAAGTTTTCGATCAGTCAGATTATTATGTTGAAGTTAAAGTCAGTGAGACGGCATATACATCTACAAAAGAGGGCGGTTTTAAAAATCAATTTGAATACCATATTAATGCCAAAGGAGAATTAAGTTTATTCATTAAAACTATGGCTCAGGGTAAAATGCCTCAATGGTTACCCAGGATTGGATTGCAATTTCAGTTGCCGCAGGAATTTCAACATGTGGAATGGTATGGCCGTGGACCACAGGAAAATTATCCGGATCGAAAGACTGGGTATAAGATCGGTAACTATACATCCACAGTAGATGAGATGTATGCGCCTTACCTGATCCCACAGGATTATGGAAATCGGTCGGATGTTAGTTTTGTTAAGTTGACTAACGAGGAAGGAATTGGTTTGATAATCCAGGGATTCGACTTTAATTTCAGTGCACACAATTTCACCACTGATAACCTGGAAAGAGCCATGTATCCATTCCAATTAAAAAAATCTGATAAAGTGTATTTAAACATTGATCACAAAGTCAACGGCCTTGGAGACACCTCACTTTCGACATTAAGGGAACATCGTGTATTACCGGGAACTTATGAGTTTAGCTATACAATTAAGCCAGTGAGGTAAATCACTGTCTCTGGTGCTAATATGGTCGCTGGCGTGCGTCTCCGGACGCGTGCCTAATTTATAATTTATAGAAATACGGAGGGATTTGTAATCCCGGTTATATTAATACCAACTTCTATTTTTAAACGATTTGAAATCTCAAGAACAAACTTTTAAACATATCATTAAAAAAGAAGTCACTATGGGTGCTGGCGAAGCGAACATTTATGCCCTCGTATTTCTGATTCCAATAATAATCGTACTTGCAATTCCCTACTACTACATCTGGTCGGAACAGTTTACAATGGAAAAAATTGAAGAGTATTTGGAGGCACGTGACGCATGGACATATATTGATATTGCCATAGGCATGGTAATTTTATTAATAAGTATTATAACGCATGAATTGCTGCACGGCTTGGGCTGGAGTATATATGCAAAAAAGGGCTGGAAATCCATCAAGTTTGGGATGAACTGGAAATTCCTCACCCCCTATTGCCATTGTAAGGAAC
>DAOVVI010000096.1 GCA_030637245.1 Cyclobacteriaceae bacterium | reverse complement strand
TACCGTACAGGCAAAATTAATTTAACCTTTATCATATGAATAATTATTTTATTAGAGCATCATTCCTGTATTTGTTCTTGCTTGTTTTCATTTCAGGAACATGGGCTCAAGCCGATTTATTTTATTATTTGCCGGAGGATATTACCTACAAGGAAAATATTCCCACGCCAAAGTCAATCATTGGCCATGAAATTGGAGAATGGCATGTTACCCATGATAAATTGACATATTACTATTATAATCTGGGTGAGGCATCGGAAAGAGTAAAGGTCGAAAAAATCGGACAAACATATGAATATAGACCACTGTTGAATGTAATCATCACGTCGGAAGAAAATCATAAAAAACTAGATCAAATCCGCCGGGAGCATTTAAAGTTGTCTGATCCCGAAGTATCGGATAAGCTCGACATAAAAAATATGCCTGTGGTCATCAGGTTGGGATATAGTATTCATGGAAATGAACCGAGTGGGGCCAATGCCTCTTTATTGGTGGCCTATCATCTGGCGGCAGCCCAGGGAGCAGCGATTGAAGAAATACTTGATAACTGCATCATTCTCATTGATCCAAGTTTAAACCCTGATGGAATGCAACGATTTTCCACATGGGTAAATGAGCACAAGTCAAAAAATTTGACCCCTGATCCCAATAACAGGGAATTTAATGAAGCCTGGCCCGGGGGTAGAACAAATCACTATTGGTTTGATTTGAATAGGGATTGGCTTCTGGCCCAGCATCCGGAATCTATTGGAAGATTGAAGCTTTTTCATGATTGGAGGCCAAATGTACAGACAGATCATCATGAAATGGGGAGTGAGGCTACTTTTTTCTTCCAACCTGGCGTCCCTGCCAGAAAGCATCCATTGATACCTGATCTTAATGTAACACTTACGGAGAGAATTGGTGAATTTCATGCAAGGGCATTGGACAAATACAAACGGCTTTATTACACAAAAGAGTCTTTTGATGATTTTTTCTTTGGGAAAGGATCTACGTATCCGGATTTACATGGAGGTATCGGTATATTATTTGAACAAGCTTCTGTCAGAGGACATTTACGGGAAACTCGAAATGGGATCCGGTCATTTCCTTTTGCCATAAAAAACCAATTTATCACCTCGTTATCAACCATAGATGCTGCACATAATCTGAAAGAAGATTTGATGAATTATCAGCGGATTTTTTATAAAAATGCCACAGTAAATAATAAAAGTGATGAAAATCGAGCGTTAATTGTTGGAACGAAGCATGACCCGGCAAGGGCTATTTTACTCGGGCAGGTACTTTTGAGGCATAACATTGAAATATACAAACCATCCCGGGATATCGAGTTAGATAGTAAAATGTTTTTTGCTGACAAAAGCATTGTAATTCCATTGAACCAGGCTCAGAATAAGCTGGTTAAAGCAATTTTCGAACGAAGAACAACATTTCAGGATAGCCTGTTTTATGATGTTTCAACATGGAATTTTGATCTTTCCTATAATGCTGAATTGGTATGGATTGAAAACAAAAACTCTATAAATATCTTAGGAGAACAGATCACGAATCTCGAACTACCCAAGGGTGAAATTGTTGGAGATGAAGCATATGCTTATGCGATTGATTGGAATCAGTATTTTGCTCCGGGTTTAGTTTATGGATTATTAAAAAAAGGTTTGATCTTAAAAGTTGCGACTGAGCCTTTTACTTCTAATTCAGGTGAACGGTTTGAGCGAGGATCAATTTTGATTCCAGTAGGAATACAGAAAATGGGCGAGGATGCAGTATTTGAACTTTTAGAAAAATATTCATCCACTTATCATGTAAAAGTTTTTTCCTTAGAATCCGGGCTTTCATCGGCAGGCATTGATCTGGGAAGTAATAACTTTAAGCATATTCGCAAGCCTAATATTGCCATGCTTATTGACAAAGGTGTAAGTGGAAATGAGGCGGGAGAGGTCTGGCATCTTCTGGATCAGCGGTATGATATGCCCGTCACCATGATTTCAACAGGAATTATTGATCACATAAAGCTTGACAGATACAATGTCTTAATTTTACCGGGTGGATCATATAGCAGCTTAAATTCAACGGCTCAGGAGAGAATAAAGAATTGGGTGAAGAATGGAGGGGCGCTAATTGCATGGAGAGATGCCCTGAGGTTAATTTCTAAATTGCAAATAGCCGATGTAAAAATTAAAAAAACTGTCAAAGATACCACAAAGGTAATTTCATATGCTGATCGATCAAAAGCGCGGGGAGCCCAGGTGATTGGAGGGGCTATTTTCAATATGGAAATTGACCGCACCCATCCGTTGGCATATGGATATTATCAAAATTCGTTGCCGGTTTTTAAAAGAGGAACATTATTTTTGGAACCTGCAAAAAGAACTATCTCCAATCCATTTAAATACTCAAAAAACCCACTACTGAGTGGCTATGTTTCAGATGAAAACCTGAAACAAATAAGCGGTTCTCCGGCAGTAAGTGTTTCAACATTTGGAGAGGGCAAAGTTATTGCATTTACAGATAATCATAATTTCAGGGCATTTTGGTACGGTACAAATAGATTATTTATAAACAGCATCTTTTTTGGAGATAAGATTTCTACCAGATAAGAGGTTTTAGCCATTGAATCTCTCAATTTAGGTTTTACTAACTATTTTCGTATTTAAAAGTTCATAAAGGAGTAAGTCAAAAAAGACCAATATAAATCCCTAACCACTACCTCATGTACCATAATTCAATCATTGAAACCATAGGTAATACGCCAATGGTAAGATTAAATGAAGTTTCAAAAGGAGTTCCCGGAACTATACTCGCAAAGGTCGAATATTTTAATCCGGGAAATTCGATGAAAGACCGTATGGCAATTAAAATCATTGAAGATGCTGAAAGGGACGGTTTACTAAAGCCCGGCGGTACAATTATTGAAGGTACCTCTGGCAATACGGGAATGGGATTGGCTTTGTGTGCCATTGCAAAAGGGTATAAGTGCATTTTTACCCTGGCAGATAAGCAATCAAGAGAAAAAATAGATGTACTCCGTGCCATGGGCGCCGAAGTAATAGTTTGCCCCACCAACGTTCCGCCTGAAGATCCAAAATCATATTACTCACTTGCAAAAAAACTTAACCGTGAAATTCCAAATTCATTTTATGTAAATCAATATGATAACTTGTCCAATACCCAGGCGCATTATGAAACGACAGGCCCTGAAATTTGGGGAGACACTGATGGGAAAATTACACATTTGGCAGCTGGAGTTGGAACAGGGGGCTCAATCTGTGGCGTATCCAAATTTCTAAAAGAAAAAGAGCTGAATATTACAGTAGTCGGGATCGACAGTTATGGATCTGTATTTAAAAAATATAAAGAGACCGGTGAATTTGATGAAAAAGAAATATATCCATACCTCACTGAAGGAATTGGTGAGGATATTCTTCCCAAAAATGTGGACTTTGAATTGATTGATCACTTTGTGAAAGTGACCGATAAAGATGCAGCAATAATGGCAAGAAAACTTGCGGAGAAGGAAGGTTTATTTGTGGGTTGGTCCAGTGGTTCGGCTGTGTTTGGCGCATTGGAATATGCTAAGGATTATTTGAAAGAGGATGATGTAATGGTGATTATTTTACCAGATCATGGCACACGCTATTTGGGCAAGGTTTACAATGATGTTTGGATGAATGATCATGGATTCACAGAAAAGACAGAACTTGCTACAGCAAAGGATATTATAGAATGGAAAAGTAATGACCATTTGGTGGCAATCAATATAGACATGCTCGTAGGCGATGCAATTAAAACCTTAACCCAGGAAGGTATATCTCAAATTCCGGTGATGGAAGGATCGGATATTGTTGGCAGCATTACGGATTCCAAATTGTTGAGCCTGCTTTTGGAAGATCAAACATCGGGCAAAGAAAAAATTGGCGATGTGATGGATAAACCGTTACAATTTGTTGCCCTGGATAATTCCCTTGATGTATTGTCTTCATTAATCAGCCATGAAAATAAGGCGCTTTTGGTTAGAGACAAAAAGAATGAAGTCCATATCATTACTCAACATGATATTCTTATGGCCATGATAAATTTCCAGACATAAAAAAAGCCGGACAAGCCGGCAATTATAATTATATAATAACACAAATGGAACCACCTTATTTTTTATAAAAGAGACGTACCGTCCTTTTTCAGTCGAAATTCCGGTTCATATTCACTGGATGTACCATTGTCATCGATAAGGATCAATTTGTAAAAGACCTGCCCGAGATCCGGCATATAATCAACATACTTTTTATCCTCTTCAGATATTTCTTTAACAGTTTCCCATTCAATAGAGTTTGAGATTAGGTTGCCTTTTCTCAATTCAATTGTTTTGATAACTCTTGTGGAGTTGATTACCCAGTTAAATTCGACAATATCACCGTCTCTCAAGGCGATGAATTTAACCATTTCTTCATAACCAAGATTACTTTTGTTTCTATATCTTTGTGCATCTGCATTTGAGAATATAGAAAGTGACGCTAACGTTAAAAGTAAAAATAATCCCTTCATCGTTCGTCTTTATTTAGTTGACTCGATATGGATATACATCAAATATAATCAGTTGGCTATTGAAATTATAAATTGCACTTTTAGAACAACGTAAAGAAAGTTGGTAATTATGGATAGAGCAGTTAAATTACTTACTTATTCCGCCTGACCTTACATCAATAATTATGGTTTAACATCTATTTCAGTAGAGAACAGGCCATTTCTGTTGATATTTTATTTAATAAATATAGTTTTCTGACAAAGTAGCTGGAAGTAACTACTCTATAAAAAATTATATATCAACTTAGACTAGTTCTATTTTAACTTAGCAAATTAATTCTTATCGCTTTTCGAATCGTACAATTTGGTTAATAACCAACACATCACATAGAGGTCTCCAATAGAAAATAGAGAATCGTTGTCCGGGAATTTTGTTCCGGGAATAGTTAAATTTTACGTTTTTTGTTTGGTTAAGTCCCTAATAAACAAATCGATGAATTATTAAGTAAAATCCTAAATTTGATTACCTTTGCCCACTATTTGAAAATGTGGACCAAACTAGCACATATAGTCCTTAAAAATCGCTTAGCCTTAATTATAATTCTAGGTATAATTACGGTCTTCATGGCGTATAAAGCTAAAGATGTTCAATTTACATATAGCTTTTTTACGCCTGTTCCTGCAGAAGATCCGGACATGATGTACTTTACAAAATTTAAAGAAAATTTTGGTGAAGATGCCAACATCGTGGCGATTGGGATTAAAGACTCAACTCTGTACGAGGTTCAAAATTTTCGTCGTTTTAAATACTTAAGCGATGAACTTTTAACTATAAATGGGATAGGACAAGTTATTTCTATTCCACTATTCAAATCACTAAAAAAAGATTCGAAAAATAAGAAGTTTATTCTCGAACCTATTTTCGATGAAATTCCCGATGAACAGGAGAAATTGGATAGTTTGCTGACTTTTGCTAATAATCAGAAATTTTTCAGTGATCAAATCATTAACAATGAGAATGGAGCAACTTTCATTCTTATATCAATTGAAAATGATGTTTTAAACACAAAAGAGAGGGATGTAGTCATTAAAGATATTGAGCACATTGCTCATGGTTTTGAAGAATCCACAGGAATTTCCTTGCGTTATGTTGGATTACCATATATCCGTACCACGGTCAATGGAAGTGTAAAAGTAGAATTGCAAATTTTTCTTATTGCTTCACTATTTATCACAGCTTTAATCCTGCTATTTTTCTTCAGATCATGGGATGCAGTGGTTTTTCCTCTTATCGTCATCATCGTAATTGTGATATGGTCGATGGGTACCCTGGGTATTTTAAACTATGAAATAACGATACTGACAGGTTTATTGCCTCCGGTAATTGTTGTTATTGGCATACCAAACAGTATTTATCTGCTCAACAGGTATCATCAGCAAATTAATAGTCATGGAAACAAAGCCCGGGCTTTAAGTCATGTGATTCGGAAAATTGGTTTGGTAGCGCTCATCACAAATTTTACAACCGCAGTTGGTTTTCTCGTACTGATATTTACCGGCATCAAAGATTTGCAGGAATTTGGCCTTGTTGCAGGAATTAATATTATGGCAACTTTCCTTGTCAGCATAATATTAATCCCTGCAGTATTTAGTTATTTACCTATTCCTCATGGTAAGCAGTTAAAACATTTGAAATTCAAAGCTCTGGATCTCGCTTTAACTGCCCTGGATTTAGTGGTACATCGTCATCGATATAGAGTATTTGCATTTACAGGAGTAGTTGTCATTATAGCTTTTATTGGAGTACTCAGACTTCGGGCAGTAACATTTATTGTCGATGATGTTCCTGAAAATAGCCAAGTGAAAAAAGATCTCAAGTTCTTTGAAGAAAACTTTAGCGGCATCATGCCTTTGGAGATTGTGGTGGATTCCGGGAAG
>DAOVVI010000296.1 GCA_030637245.1 Cyclobacteriaceae bacterium | reverse complement strand
TTTACCGGCAAATTCTCTGGATGCGAGACCCATCACTTTTCCCATATCTTTCATTGAAGACGCTCCTACTTTCTCAATGATCTCCCCAATTTTTATCTCCAGTTCTTTCCCGGATAATTGCGCTGGCAAATATCTTTTAATGACATCCAATTCAGCTTGTTCAGGATCGGCAAGATCATCTCTATTTTGTTCGCGATAAAGGGCAATACTGTCCGTCCTTTGTTTGGCAGCTTTCTGTAAAATTTTCATTTCTACATCAGCGCTTAGATTTTCTTTGGCGCCTTTTTCAGAGAGTGCAAGAAGAATCATAGATTTGATTGCGCGAAGAGCGCGTAAATCATCTTTATTCTTTTCAAGCATTGCTTTTTTTAAGTCAGCCTCTATTTGTTCTTTTAAACTCATAATTAATATCCTTATCTTGCCACAAAGTTATGGATTTTCCTTTAAAGGTATGACGAAGTTAAGTGTAAATATAAATAAGATTGCAACTCTTAGAAATGCCAGAGGTGGCGACATGCCCAATGTGGTGAAAATGGCAATCGATTGTGAAAAGTTTGGCGCCGAAGGAATTACAGTTCACCCAAGACCGGACGAAAGACACATCAAGTACAACGATGTATTAGAATTAAAGGCGGTAGTCACCACCGAATTTAATATTGAAGGATATCCGGATGAGCGATATATGGATTTGGTTAATAAAGTAAAACCACATCAGGCTACATTGGTCCCGGATCCTCCGGATGCCATTACCTCAAATGCCGGTTGGGATACTATTGAAAATAAAGAATTGCTAAAAAAAATAATTGAACAACTAAAAAGTGAAGGAATCAGGACTTCGATTTTTGTGGAACCCAAAATAGAAATTATTGATGCTGCAAAAGAAATTGGAACCGACCGGATTGAATTATATACTGAGCCATATGCAGCTAATTATAAATCGAACAGGGAAGGCGCCATCAGAGATTTTGTTGTTGCGGCAAATAAAGCAAAAGAATTAGGTATTGGGATTAATGCCGGCCATGACCTGAGCCTGGAAAATCTCCATTATCTGAAAGAACATATTCCATTTTTAGATGAAGTTTCTATTGGTCATGCATTAATTAGCGATGCACTTTATTATGGAATACAAAACACCATACAGATGTATAAAAGAAAATTAATCTTGAATTAATATTTTTTATGAATAAATCTATGACAGGATACGGGCACGCCCGTTATGAAGATGAAAATTTTTCCATAAGTGTTGAGGTAAGGACACTTAATTCAAAATTTTTAGATGTAGCTGTTCGAATTCCAAAATCCTATAATGACAAGGAAATTTCTGTGCGGAATTTGATAAGTGAGAAATTGCAACGAGGAAAGGTGAGTTTGATATTGGAGTTCTCAAATAAGAAAGAGACGGTTTCAAAAGTAAGTATAAACGAACGATTGTTCAGAGCGTATTATGATGAACTAAAAGCCCTCTCCGATAATGTTGAATCAAATAGTGTAGATCTGTTCAAAATGGCCGTTCAGTTTCCCGAGGTAATCCAGACTATTGAAGATGATTCAGCCCATGAAAAAGAATGGGAAATGATAATTCCGGTGATTAAAAAAGCTATTGACAATTGCAATGATTTCAGAGAGAAAGAAGGGGCGGTTTTGTCAGAAAACTTAAAAACATATATCCGGGACATCGAAAACAATTTGGAAAAGATAAAAGAACTTGACCCTGTCCGGGTGGAGAGAATAAAGTCGAGGCTAAATGAAAATCTAAAAGAATTTGCAAAGCGTGAAGAGCTGGATGTGAACCGGCTTGAGCAGGAGCTAATTTATTATATTGAAAAACTGGATATAAGCGAAGAAAAGGTCAGGTTGGCCAGTCACTTAAATTATTTCTCCGAGATTTTAAATAGTAAAAAATCCATGGGGAAAAAGATGAATTTTATCGCCCAGGAAATAGGCCGCGAAGTAAATACAATAGGGTCCAAATCAAACGATGCAGCCATGCAAAAGCTGGTGGTAAATATGAAAGAAGAGTTGGAAAAAATTAAAGAGCAGATATTAAATATATTATAAATCAGGTTGTTAGATTCAATGTTCCCGGTTGATCTCGTTAAATCATGAATTTTAAAGACAAGCCAGCCAGTTTGAGTAGTAACAATATTTTAAAAATAAAAAAGCCGGATTCATACCGGCTTTTTTATTTATTTTCTAATTACTTTTTTCTAGTTCGCGACTGAAGCTTCAGATCCCGTTCCTTTAAGTTTTGCAATTCTAAAGGCTTTTCTTTCTTTATATCCGCAGTAATCGCATTTGTAGAATTTCATCAATTCACCTTCTTCTACTTCGGTCGGTGATTCCAGAATTTCCTCTTTTACAACTTTAAGTGTCTGGTAATTGCATTCCGGACATTGAAGGGCAATTAAGTGACCTGCGTACTTTTCGATTTTGGTATATCCGGTTTCCTCATCAATCCATACGTCATAATCAACAGAAAATACATTTTCTTCGGCTTGCATACCTTCATCGAGGTAAACATCCTCCTCATCTTCACTCAGCAATTTCATGGATTTCCCAGTCTTTGGCGACACCCTAGGTGTAAATCGCAATTTTTTTAACCTTTTTTCTACATAAAACGGATAGTAAAATTTAAGAATGTTTGAAATTATTACACCAACAATCAATCCCATCATGATGGTTACAAACAATCTTACTAAAACCCAGATCAGCTCACCTTCCGGTACGAGGGTGTTAATATAAATTCCTATGGCAAATAATAGAACCACAGAAGAATACCATAGATTATTAATCTCATGCCTGTTTATAAAATCGTATCTCTTCTTGTAATCCCTGTTTGAGAGTAAGCTTAAGAAATGGTAAAGAAGAATAATTACGGTAATTCCTGCCAATCCAAAGGCAATTAATTTTCCCCACTTATTCCATGTCTCTAAATATAGGTATGCGTTCATATTATAATGTTTTAAGTAATTTCTAGGCTTCGAACTTTAACAAACTGAAAAATAATAATTTAAACAATTCACTTCTTCATTTAAAATGCCAAGGTAAGACATATTTTTTTCAAATTCTTTTTTAAAACTAATGTTTATTCCATAATACTTACAAAAGTAATCTATGATTTAAATAATTTATTATTCAAAGTTTTTCTATTATAAAATTTGTCATCATCGTGTAAAGATGCAAGCGAGTATTGCCTCCTGATATTCCATGATCCCTGTTGGGATAATAGAATGAATCAAACTGTTTGTTTGCATTTATTAAAGCATTTTGAAATTCAACTACATTTTGAAAATGTACGTTGTCGTCACCGGTCCCATGGATAAGCAACAATGATCCCCGTAACTTATCTGCATGAGTCTGTGGTGCGTAATCGTCGTATCCTGTAGGATTATCCTGAGGTTTTTGCATGTATCTTTCAGTATAGATTGTATCGTAATATCTCCAATTTGTAATAGGGGCTACTGCAATGGCAGCTTTGAAAACATCGCTTCCCAATAGTAAAGACAAAGAAGACATATAACCCCCATAACTCCATCCCCAAATACCAATTCGATTTTTGTCAATAAAGGGGAGCCTGGCAAGATACTTAGCGCTTGCTATCTGATCTTCACTTTCATACCTGCCAAGTTGTTTATAGGTGATATGTTGAAAGTCTCGCCCTTTTCCTCCGGTGCCACGATTATCAACGCAAACAACAATATATCCCTGTTGTGTCAGAAAGTGGTGCCATAAGTTGTTGTTCCAATTATTTATCACCCTTTGTGATCCCGGCCCGCCATAAACATACATCAGAACAGGATATTTTTTATTCTCATTAAAATCCACCGGTTTCATCATATACGCATTTAAGGAATCACCACTCTCGATTCCAATATTGAAAAACTCGGTTTTTGCAAATCCATAATTTTGTGCTTGCTTTTGGTAATCACCATTTTCTGCAAGAATCTTGATTACCTTTCCTTTTGAATTGTGAAGTGTTGTTTTATTAGGAGTTTCAGACGAGCTATGCGTATTGATATAATACTTGAAATCATGACTAAAACTTGGAGAATGAACTCCCGGAACTT
>DAOVVI010000478.1 GCA_030637245.1 Cyclobacteriaceae bacterium | reverse complement strand
TAGTGGAAAATCTTCTCTGGGTTTACTTTTGAGTGAAAGTGAAAAAGGATCATCAAACTGATGATCCTTTATAAATTCTTGTACTTCCGGTTTCAGAAGTTGGTCAATCATGTCAGTCCTGAAGAAGCGGGATCAAATGATTTTCCATCATGTATTCTGCGATCTGAACAGCATTGGTGGCCGCTCCTTTTCGCAAGTTATCTGCAACTACCCACATATTTAAAGTATTTGGCTGGGATTCATCCCTTCTCAACCTGCCCACGAAAACTTCATCTTTTTTATGTGCATTAAGCGGCATGGGATATATATTGTTTGCTACATCATCCTGTACAATTATCCCCTCAGATTCAGAAAGTAATGTCTTCACTTCGTCCAGATCAAAGTCTTTCTCAAATTCTACATTTACTGACTCACTGTGCCCTCCCATTACCGGTAGCCTGACAGTTGTTGCTGTAACCTGGATTGAATCGTCTGAGAATATTTTCTTAGTTTCATTCACCATTTTCATTTCCTCTTTCGTGTATCCGTTGTCCATAAATACATCAATATGCGGCAATACATTCAAATCAATCGGGTGAGGATATACTTTGTCACCATCCTTCCCCGCTCGCTCATTGTTCAATTGATCAACGGCTGCTTTACCGGTTCCGGTAACAGATTGATAGGTAGAGACAACAATTCTCTTAATCTTATATTTTTCATGAAGTGGCGCCAAGGCTACTACCATTTGTATAGTAGAACAATTCGGATTGGCGATTACACGATGATCAATTGTCAACTCTTTTGCATTGATCTCAGGTACGATCAACTTATTTTTCGGATTCATTCTCCACGCTGAAGAATTATCGATGACGATTGCACCAACTTCCGCAAATTTTGGAGCCCATTCCAGGGAGGTTCCTCCTCCGGCTGAGAATATCGCAACATCAGGTTTCTTAGAAACAGCCTCAGCCAAACCGATTACAGAATACATTTTACGTTTATATTCTATCTGTTTGCCAACTGATCTTTCTGAAGCGACCAACAATAATTCATCGTACTGGAAATTTCGTTCATCCAGAACTTCTAAAATTTCTCCCCCCACAAGCCCTGTGGCTCCGACTACTGCTAATTTCATTTTAAATTACTTATATTAAAAGGTTAATTGCCCCGATTATAAATTGGGGTGCAAAGTTAATATTTTTTTAAATTTATTGAGCCTGGTTTTTTTTAAAATAATATGAAAAGCTACTTCCCTTTTTTAATCCTACTTCAGATGTCCATATTTCCTTGCGCATTTTCACAAATCAGTGATGATTTCTCTGATGGAAATTTTACTGATTCCCCAGCATGGGATGGCGAAACAACTAATTTCAAGGTTAATCCGGATAGTCAACTTCAATTAGTTGCCCCTGCCGAATCGGGTAAGTCTTACATTACAACCCCGAGCGAAATTATAAATAATGCCGAATGGTCATTTTATGTAAAGTTAACATTCAATCCCTCCTCCAAAAATTATATGGATATCTATCTTGTTTCAGATAATGAAAACCTGAATGAACCACTGAACGGATATTTTGTACGAATTGGGAACACACAGGATGAAGTAAGCCTTTACAAGCAATCAGGAAAAAAATCTACATCTGAAAAAATAATTGACGGTTTGGATGACCGGGTGGATGCCAGCCTGGTTGAGCTCCATATAAAAGTGATAAAATCCCAGGAAGATAAATGGGAACTGTTGGTAGATACTGATCTAACCCAGAATTATATTTCTGAAGGATTGGCCAAGGATAATGATCATTTTTACTCCAGGTATTTTGGGATTTACTGTACCTATACTTCAACCAGATCCAACAAATTTTTCTTTGATGATTTAACAATTACCGGTGAGATTTATATAGATAATGATCCTCCGGAAATTGATTCGTTGACGGTACTGTCCGACTCAACGTTACAAATCTATTTTACAGAAACAGTATCTGCAACAAGCGCCATCGATGCAGAAAATTACTTTGTAAGTGAAAACATTGGAAATCCATATAATGCGCAACTGCAAAATGATAGTATGGTCATCCTTTCATTTCAAAGTAAATTTGAAGATAGAACAGAACATCTCTTGACTATCAATGGAATAGAGGATATGTTCTCGAATAGTCTCGACAATTATACCACTTCATTTACCTACCTGGCTCCTTATATCATTGGGTTTGGAGACATTTTAATAACAGAAATCATGGCTGACCCTACGCCTGGTGTAGATTTGCCAGAGTATGAATACCTGGAAATTTTCAATCCTCGCAATGATGTCTTCAAACTAAATCAAGTAAAACTCATTGTCGGAAATGACACAACAACTATTCCGGATTTAACAATTTCTCCAAATGAATACATCATTCTTTGTCAACATTCGGCCGTGGAACATTTCGAAAAGTATGGCCGTACAATAAAAGTTTCCAACTGGCCTTCTTTAAATAATCGGGGTGAACCCATCACTATATTAAATCAAAATGGTGAATTGGTATTTTATGTGAATTATTCTAATTCATGGTATAAAACCATAGAAAAAGACGATGGAGGCTGGTCGCTGGAAATGATAGATTCAGGTTTCCCATGCAAAGGTTCGGAAAACTGGACAGCATCCATTGATCCTTCCGGGGGCACACCGGGGAGAGAAAATGCTTCGAAGGACGAATTAACAGACTTTTCAGGTCCAGAGATTGAAAAAATCATAGCTGCCT
>DAOVVI010000042.1 GCA_030637245.1 Cyclobacteriaceae bacterium | reverse complement strand
TCTCAGCTCAACAAATCGTACCTTATCAATCTAATGGATTACAATCATGCATTAAAGCAAAGGAATAAATTACTAAAACATTTTTCTGAATCCGGCAGAATAGATCGGGATCTTTTAGAGCCATACGATCGAATCTTAATTTCGTTAGGGAAGGATATTTACACCGTTCGATCAGACTTTTGCGGGAATTATTTAACTAAAATTATAAAACATTATACGTTTCTGACGGAGGGGAAAGAAACTATAAACCTTTTATATCAGTCCAATTTCCATGAGGAGAATATCATGGAAATTTATCATAATTCCTTGCAAAAAGACGTCCTCCTTCAGCGGACTAATATAGGTGTTCATAAAGATGACTACCTTTTTGAAATGGATGGCTATCAACTTAAAAAATTTGGTTCGCAAGGTCAGCAAAAATCTTTTTTAATCGCATTAAAACTAGCTCAATTTGACATTATTCAGGAAGAAAAGGGATTTAAACCCATACTTTTAATGGATGATATTTTTGACAAACTGGATGATCATCGCATTCAAAAGCTCACAGAAATGATCGAACACCATGAGTTTGGACAGGTTTTTATCACTGATGCACGCCCGGAGCGCACCAACCATTTTCTGGAAAAATTAAGTATAGAATGGAAGGTAATTACAGTTGACAATGGTAACTTAGCAGCTCAGAAATAGCATTCAACCTGAATATTTCAGGAGATAAATATTGATGCTTGTTAAGATTGTCAATATCCTGCCTCGCAGGCAGGCGGGCTTGTCCCAAATTGGAGAATATTCATGAACTATTGAGGTTAATATCCATGAGGTATAAAAACAAATATTCTGAAAGAAAATCTGAAACTTCCAGCGTTAAGGAAGCAATTGATGCTATGCTGGATACTTATAAGTTAAGAGGTAAATTTAATGAGAATAAATTGATCAACTCATGGGAATCCATGATGGGGAAACCAATTTCAAGAAGAACTGAGAAACTATTTATAAAAGAAAAAGTACTTTTTGTGAAACTAAATTCTGCCCCGCTTCGTCATGAATTAACCATTTCAAAAACCAAGGTATTAGAAATCATCCACCGAAATTTTGATAAGACATTGGTGACTGATGTGAAGTTCTACTAAAAAAGCCCTTTCTCATCTTCTGAAAAAGGGCTTCCATTATGTTATTTCAAAAAACTATTTTGCACCAAATATTGTCCAGCCAACATAAACCTGAACGACTGAGTTTTTCACTTCTGTATCATCTTGTAGATCTGAGACATTGGTGAAACCCCAAACATATCGAACGCCTCCATTAAACCCTAAAGGCAAATGAACAGTGGCTCCGACAGCCAAACCAAAATCACTGTTCTTAATATTATCCTTAATCGAATCTCCAGATTTATCTACTGCACTTAGCAATGAAGAGAATTGTGGACCAGCATGAAAACTCAAAAAGTTATTTGGTTTCCATCTCAACAATACCGGAATAGAAAAATAGTCTAATTGCATAACTTCATCAAAATCCGGGATTTCAGATCCTTGTGAAGAAAACAGGAATTCAGGCTGAATTGCCCACTTTTCTGAAAAAGCAAGTACAACATAGGCTCCACCATGAAATCCGGTTTTGCTTTCGGTACTTATATCTGTTATTGATTGATTTGAAAAGTTAGCTCCGGCTTTAATGCCGACTCCAATTCCTTGCGCTTGAATTTCAGGAGCAATAAAAAAACAAATTAAAATCGCAATTGATAAAATGATTTTTTTCATGGTAATTTTCTTTAGTAAATATTGCAAATATTATATTTTATCATATCAATAAAGACGAATAAGAAATAATTTTATGATTATGTAATGAATTGAAGGATTTTACTCATTATTTAAAAATTAGATTCTATGTATTTATTTTCAACATGGGTAGAAAAAAAACCGATTGCCATCGGGGAATCAATCGGCGATTATGGTTAAAGGGTACAGCCCAGAACCTAGTGTCAAGTCAAGCTTCAAGTTTCGGGTAAAGTCTTCTTAATTTTATCCGTGCATCTTTTGTTGTAAACTGCCAGTTTATTTTTGCCTTCATATTATTTCTTGATTCACACCAAGCTGCTACCTCATCTTTTACTGTTTCTATGTTGTCAATCCTTCTGTTCAGACATTGACCATTTAAAACATTAAGTTCTATTTCTGCCATGTTTAACCAACTTCCATGCTTTGGCGTATATATGAATTCAAACCTGTCCCAAATGCGTTTTGCTTCTTCTGGTTCAAATACCTCATATAGTGCCGATGGCGAATGGGTATTTAAATTGTCCATAACTAATCTTATTTTAGTTGCATCTTCGTATTGATTGTCCGCAAGTTCTCTTACAAAATATGCCCAATCCTTTTTCGTCTTGCTCTCCTTGATTTCAACATACCTTTTCCCTTTAAGTGGCTCATTTGCCATAAATACGTTGCACGCCCCACAACGCTCATATTCAAAGTCTATCCTTCTTTCTTTTCCGGGTTTCATATCAATCGGCACCCTTGTTTCCTTAATTAACTGTTTGGGAGATTCATCCATGCAAACTACTGGATAATTCTCATTATAAGCCATTTTGTACACGTCCAATACTTGTTCCATGTGGGCGACAAACGAGCTATTGTTTCGTGGTGATATTAGCCATCCTTTCTCCCGCCACGGTTTTAATTCGTTTTTTTAAAACGGTTCGTACCGCCTCATGTGAAATAGAATCTACGTATTGAAGTTCTGCCATCCGGCATGACAATAAGCGAAGGGACCACCTGGAATAACCTTTTGGGGGATCACTGCAACTCAAAGCTACCAAATGCGCTTCTACATCTCCATCTACTTTTGGGTTGTAAACCCGATTGCTCTTTTTCCCATAAAGCGCTATATCAAAGCCTTCTAAAACAAACCTCTTCCTGATGTTCTCTAATGTCCGTACCGTGATGCCCAATAATTTCGACACATCCTCATCTATTTGTTTCTTTCCGTTATCGGCTTCATTGCAATTAAGCAAAACATAAGCATTTCGAATAACCTGAGCTCTGCGCTTACCCTTTCTAGTTATTTCATCAAGAAGTTCAATCTCTGAATCTGTCAATGTTACTTTATATTTTTTCATGGCAGTTTCTGCAAATATAATACTTTTACCCGAAATACTATACTTGACTTGACACTAGTGCCCAGTGGCATTAATTGAAAGTAGAATTCACAATAAGAAAATATCTTAGTAAAATTAACCGCAAAGATTTGAATTCCGTCCTCTGAAATAGAAATTATTAATAATACTAAGTTATAATCACAAAACTACAAAGTAGGGGCTGTTGTAGTTATTCTAATGACTCTAAAATCTCGACTACTTTTTCTTTTAAATCCGGTAAGTCATCATTAATAATTTCCCAAACTAAGTTTGTATCTACACCAAAATATTCATGCACAAATACATTCCTCATTCCCACTATTTGAGCCCATTTAATTGTTGAAAATTTTGATTTAATTCCCTCAGAAATATGATTTCCTGCTTCTCCAATAATTTCCATTTGTTTGATACATGCAAATCTCATCATTGAATTTTCAGAAAAACCTGAAAAATCTGTATCTAACAAATAGCTTTCGATTTCAAGAATTGCATCAATAATATGCTGGAGTCTTACTTTATCTCCCAATTTTCCTCGCATATATTAATTGTTTTTCATCATCAACCAATGGCTTGATATATTTTGATAAACCATTTGAAGAAACTAAATCCACATTTGTATTTAATAATTTCTCCAAATCAATCTTCATTTGGATGAATTGCATTCCTATTTTTTGCGAATAATCAAGATCAACTAAGATATCCATATCACTTTGACTATCAGCTTCTCCACGAACGTATGATCCAAATAGATATGCTTTCAAAACCGGTCGAGCTTTGAAATAATCACCTATCGTTTTTATTTTTCGTTCATCAAGATTCATAAAGTAAATATACAAATTTTAACATTGTTAGATATGTTGATTGTTAATGCGCTTCCAACCAGTTTTGACCAAATCCTAACCCGACTTCCATTGGCACTTCCAGTTCGATGGCTGACTTCATAAATTCCGGGATTTTCTGCTCCAATAATTTCTTCTCCGAATTATGTACATCGAAGACAAGTTCATCATGTACCTGGAGGATCATTCTCGATTTTAGTTGCTCCTTTTTCATCCAACTATGAATATTGATCATGGCTACTTTGATCATGTCGGCAGCGCTTCCCTGGATCGGGGCATTAATGGCATTTCGCTCTGAAAATCCACGCATTGTTGCGTTTTTAGAGTTTATATCTCTCAAATACCTTTTTCTACCCAAGATCGTTTCCACATACTCTTTTTCCCTTGCGTCATTGATTACTTTATCCATATAGGTTTTTACTGCAGAAAACTCGGTAAAATATGCATCAATGATATCAGTGGCTTCTCTCCTGGGGATTCCTAAACGTTGCGAAAGTCCGAATGCTGATATGCCATATATAATTCCAAAATTAGCTGTTTTGGCCTTTCTACGCATATCGTCATCCACATCTTCTATCAGAACTTTAAAGATTTTACTGGCAGTGGCAGCATGGATATCGCGGCCATTTTTAAACGCCTCAATCATACTTTCATCTTTGGCAAAAGCAGCCATAATTCTCAACTCGATCTGTGAATAATCTGCGGACATCAGGATAAAATCCTTATCTCTTGGAATAAAAGCTTTCCTGATCTCACGACCTTTAGCCGTTCTTATTGGAATATTTTGCAAATTAGGATTTGTGCTGCTCAGACGACCTGTGGCTGCTACTGCCTGGTTGTAAGAAGTATGGATCCTGCCATCCTTTTTACTGATCAAAGCAGGTAGAGCATCCACATAAGTTGACTTGAGTTTCTGAAGTTCACGGAAATCCAGGATCTTTGATGCAATCGGATGTTCATTTGCTAATCCTGCTAAGATCTCTTCTCCGGTCGCGTATTGACCAGTCTTGGTCTTTTTTGGTTTATCGATAAGTTTCAGTTTTTCAAAAAGTACAGCACCCAACTGTTTGGGTGAGGCGATATTAAATTTAACCCTGGCGATTTCATATATTTCCTTTTCAACCGCTTCACTGGAAACGGTCAATTCCGTGGATAATTTTTTCAAGGTTGCTTCATCAACTTTTATACCTTCATATTCCATATCAGCCAGAACATTAACGAGAGGGATTTCAAGGTCGAACAGCAATTTTTCTATACCTTTTTCTTTGACCAATTTTTCAAATTTATGTTTTAGTTGAAGCGTGATATCGGCATCCTCACCCGCATACTGAACTACCTTTTCAACTTCAGCATCTCGCATTGATCTCTGTTTTGTTCCTTTTTTTCCGATCAGTGTCTGTATGGAAACTGGTGTATAATTCAAGTAGTTTTCTGCCAGCACATCCATGTTATGCCTTGTGTCAGGTTCAAACAGGTAATGCGCCAGCATGGTATCGAAAAGCTTCCCTTTAACTCCAACACCGTAATTTTTAAGCACCATGATGTCATACTTAATATTTTGCCCGATTTTCCCAATGGACTCATTTTCAAGGACCGGCTTAAAAAAGCCCGCTATTTCCATGGCTTTGTCCTGATCTTCAGGTATAGGAATATAATATGCTTCTCCCGGTACATAAGAAAACGAAATCCCAACCAGTTCAGCCTCCCTGGCATCGACACTTGTAGTTTCAGTATCAAAGCAGAATTCATCCTGAATTTCCAGGTATGATATCAATTTTTTTATCAATTCAGGTGTATCAATCAGATGATAATCGTGAATGGTATTGTAAAGGTTTTTCTTCTCGACTTCTTCTTTTATTTCTTCATCCTCTTTTATTTCCGGAGCAGGCGCACTCCCGAACATGGATAACTGGGCATTTTCAGGTTTCACGATACCCGTGGATGAAGCACCAAAAACACGTTTCGCCAGGTTTCTGAATTCCAACTCTTCAAAAAGAGTTTTTAATTTTTCCTCATCAAATCCATTGTATTCAAGCGATTTCTCATCAAATTCTACAGGAACATCCAGCACGATCGTAGCAAGTTCTTTAGACAGTACGCCCTGCTGACCAAAATTCTCAACATTCTCCTTTTGCTTTCCTTTCAGCTTGTCGCTGTTAGCCACCAGGTTTTCCACACTTCCAAATTCTTTAAGCAACTTCACAGCCGTTTTGGCGCCGATTCCCGGAATGCCGGGAATATTATCTGAAGCATCTCCCTGCAAACCAAGAATATCCCGCACCTGATCGACCCCGGCAATATCAAACTTCTTCAACACCTCATCAACTCCCAGAATATCAACAGCATTTCCCATGTATGCCGGTTTATAAAGATATATATGTTCTTCCACCAACTGCGCATAATCCTTATCCGGCGTCATCATAAAAACTTCAAAACCATTTTTAGATGCTTTTTTAGCCAGGGTTCCGATAATGTCATCAGCTTCATAACCACTCATTCCTATTACCGGTATATTAAAACATTCTACCAACTCCCTTACAATGGGTATTCCGATTTTTATATCCTCAGGTGCTTCCTCTCGATGAGCCTTGTATTCTTCAAACATTTTATGACGAAAGGTTGGGCCTGGCATATCAAAGGCTACACCGATGTGCGTGGGTTTTTCCTTATTTATAATTTCAATCAGAGAATTGGTGAATCCCAAAACAACTCCCGTATTCAATCCTTTTGAGTTAATTCTTGGGTTTTTACTAAATGCGAAATGAGCTCTGAATATAAGCGCCATTGCATCCAATAGAAAAAGCTTTTTTTCTGGTTTAGCCATAATTCGATTATTGAGAATTTAATTAAATAAAGGAATTAATCAATGAAAAACAATTTTGCTTATTCATTATATATGGTATAAAGCACAGTTTCGCCAACAGCCTGCAATGTTTGTTTGTCGATGATGCTCATGTTATCCTTCCTGGTATGATGATAATCACCAAAATAATAGCTTGGTGAATCCGGGTCAAATTCTACAATATCGATCATGGGGATTTTGGCGTCTCTGTTAACAAATATGTGATCATCCATGATACCTGGGCTATTCGTATTTATAAAATAATTTGAATATCCAAGGCTTCTGGCCGTTTTCCAGACCTTCTTTACTACTTTTGGCGCAAATTGCATAGACCCCCCTTCCTTGTAAAACCTGGCATTTTTGCTGCCAACCATATCGAGCAGAATACCATAATAAGCTGAGTATTTAGGGACATGAGGATGATCGGCCCAATACTGTGAACCCAGACACCACCAGATTTGTACAAGGCCATTTTTAAGCGGAGTATTTTTAACGTCTTCATGTTCTCCATAATCTTCTCCATCAAATAAAATTATATCAATTCCGGTATTTGGCTTTTCATTTTTACTTAAGATCCTGGCCACTTCGAGCAATATCCCAACGCCGCTTCCGCCGTCATTTGCACCATCAATAGCTTCATATCTTCCCGCGAAATCCTTGTCTGCATAAGGCCTGGTATCCCAATGGGAAGCAAGTAATATGCGCTTACGGGCATTGGGATTGTAGGCGGCAATTATATTTTTCAAATGGAGAATAGTGCCATTATAGGCCTGCTCACGAAAATTTTGTTCCGTGACCTTTGCTCCATAGGATTTAAGCTTATTTACCAGAAAATCCCCACAAACTTTGTGCGCATCGGTATTTGGAACCCGGGGACCAAAATCGACCTGCTTTTGAATGAATAAATAAGCAGAATCGCTGTTGAATGATGGTACAGTTATCGCTTTTTTTGAATTCCTGGCAGCCGCATGATCTACTGATTTTTTACTGCTTTCACATCCAAAAAATAAGCATCCTGAAATTAAAAGAATAAAAAGTATTTTTTTTATCATTGTTCTTCGTATGCCCAACCTACTGATTCTTTCATGTCTTTCAGCACAACCCCGTATTGTTTAAGCTTCAGCCTGATTTCATCTACTTTGTCATAATCCCTGGATTGCTTGGCTTGCTTATACAAATCAATAATAATATTGATAATACCCTCAACGTCAGTGGGTTTTTCTTCCCTTAATCCAAGTACATTTTCTACCAGTGAGCTAAATGTACCCATGAGTTTATTAAAAATATCTTCTCCAATTTCGCTACTTTTCAAATTTCCGGTAGAAATCGAATTTATTTTTTTCAATAAATTGAAAATATGAGCAATAGCTTGAGCTGTATTGAAATCATCATTTAAAGCACGATAGCAATTATCAATTATTCCATTAATTTGACCTGTTGTTTTCTCATTGATTTCTACAGAATTATCTTTAACGAATTGGAGATTTTTAGCCAATACCAATCCATTGATCATTTTTTTATAACCTTTAGCCGCTGCTTTTAGCGCATCATTGGAAAAGTCTAGTGTACTGGAATAATGTGATTGTAACATAAAAAACCTCACTGTCATTGGGCTGTATGGCTCATTTAACAGTTCATGACTACCATTA
>DAOVVI010000186.1 GCA_030637245.1 Cyclobacteriaceae bacterium | reverse complement strand
CTAATGCCATCAAGAGGATTTCAGTCATCGATAGACTACAAAGTCGTTTTCGGTCTGGGTGAATCTACGGATATTGATTCTTTAATTGTAATCTGGCCTGACAAGAAACAGTCGTCTCTTTATCAGCCTGTTGTAGATACGACATATGTAGTTAAATATGAAAGCTCGCAGAATGCAACTTATATAAATCCATATCAGACAAATATACTTAATGAGTATGTTAGAGAAATTGAATCAAATTTTGAACAGCATACAGAAGATGAATATATCGATTTTATTCAGGAGGGGCTGGTAATAAAGATGTTATCGAGAGAGGGACCGGTTGGCGCATCAGGCGATGTAAATGGAGATGGCCTGGAAGACCTGTTTTTGGGTGGCGCTAACGGGCAAAGTGGACAATTGTATGTTCAATCTAATGGGAGATTTGAAATTAAATCAAATAATATTTTTAAGGAAGATGCTCATTTTGAGGATACTGCCGTTGGCTTTTTCGATGCGGATCAAGATGGCGATCTTGATTTATTTGTCGGATCGGGCGGAAATCACCAATCACAAGGTTCCGGAGTATTAGAGGACAGAATTTACATAAACAATGGAAATGGGGATTTTTTTCGAAGACTGGACGCCCTTCCGGAAAATGGAAACAATACGTCTGTTGTTGTTCCATTAGATATAGATAATGATGGTGATTTAGATTTGTTTGTTGGGAGCAGGAGTATCCCAATTAATTATGGTGTGCCTCCTCAAAGCTACATCTATGAAAATACAGGTGATGGGAAATTCAAAGACGCTACAATATATTTTGCTCCATTTTTGCAGACCTTAGGCATGATTACCGATGCTGCTTTTGTGAATATCATGGGTGACGAGACCAAGGAGTTAGTCATAGTTGGTGAATGGATGAGCCCGGTAATATTAAAAATTAACCGGGGAAAATTTGAACAAGTAAATTCTAATATTCAAGATTATAGCGGATGGTGGTATGCAATTGATTCGGATGATATTGATGGAGATGGCGATCAGGATTTAATACTTGGCAACAGAGGTGAGAACTTTTATTTTAAAGGAACCTTTGAAGAGCCGGCTAAATTGTGGCTTTGGGATTTTGATAATAATGGCAGCGTCGAAAAAATCATAACCCGACAGATTGACGGAAGGGATATGACGGTGGCGCTTAAAAAGGAGTTGTCTGAACAAGTTACAAGTTTAAGAAATCAAGATTTAACACATTCTGAATTCGCTGAAAAATCAATGCAAGAACTATTTGCAAAGGAATTATTGGATAGGGCAATGGTAAAAAAAGGTACTTGGTTTAAATCCAGTATTGCATTAAATGAAGGTGATGGAAATTTTACTGTTAAAGCTCTTCCTCGTGAAGTTCAATTTTCAAGCGTAAATGCAATAATGAGTATTGATATTAATGGAGATGATAAAATAGATTTACTTCTTGGCGGGAATGACTCAGGATTTATGCCTCAATATTCAAAACTTGACGCAAGTTTTGGACATATATTAATTAATACCGGAAACGGTAATTTTAAAAAGGTCAACAATAAAAAATCCGGTTTTTTTGTTAAAGGTGATATCCGGAATTTCATACATTTTAATTTGATCAATGAGGACTGCATTTTAACCCTCATCAATAATCAAACTCCAAAAATGTATGAATTAATTCATATGGAAAATGAAAAATTATAGAATACTACATTCAATTATAAAATATACCGGGCTGGTCGTTATACTCTTAATTCAAGCCTGTTCATTTGAAAATGAACCGGGAAAGCAGTTTGAATTATTAAATGGGGAAAGGACCGGATTGTCTTTTATCAACAGTCCTATTCCTTCCCAGTATTTTAATGCATTCAACTTTATGTATTTCTATAATGGCGGTGGGCTTGCCGTTGGTGATTTTAACAATGACGGGCTTCAGGATCTCTTTTTTACCGCCAATATGGATTCAAACAAATTGTTTTTGAATGAGGGTGATATGAAGTTTAGAGATGTTACCGAAACTTCGGGAATGGCTGGTATTGATGGTTGGACTACCGGAACATCAGTTGTAGATATAAATAATGATGGGCTTTTAGATATATATGTGTGTCAAATTGGAGATTATGCTGTTATGAGAGGAAAAAATCAACTCTATGTGTGCACAGGAATAGAAGACGGTATTCCAATATTTCAAGACCAGGCTTCTAAATATGGATTAGACTTTGCTACATTTTCAACTCAGGCAAGTTTTTTTGACTATGATCTTGATGGAGACCTTGATATGTTTCTAATGAATTATTCACTTCATCAAAATGGAACTTTTGGGCAAAGATGGACATTCATGGGAAAACAACATCCTACATCGGGTGATAAGCTGTTGAAAAATGAAAATGGTAAGTTCATTGATGTGACCATGGAATCCGGAATTCACAGCATGGTTATAGGTTATGGACTTGGTATCGCCACTTCAGATATTAACCTTGATGGCTGGCCGGATATCTACATTGGAAATGATTTTCATGAAAATGACTATCTGTACATCAATCATAAAGATGGAACCTTTCAAGAAGTAATTACTGATCAAATGATGCATACCAGCCGCTTTACTATGGGAGTTGATATTGGGGATGTCAACAATGATGGATTAAGCGATATTTTTTCTTTAGATATGTTGCCTGAAGACCCTGTAATCTTGAAAAGTTCCCTGGGAGAAGACGAATTAGGTGTATTCAATTTTAAACTAGGGTATGGATATAATCATCAATATGCAAGAAACAACCTGCAACTTAACAATGGAAATGGAACTTTCAGTGATATAGGAATGTTTGCCGGAGTACATGCAACTGATTGGTCCTGGGCGCCGCTATTGTTTGATTTTGATCATGATGGGTATAAAGATCTTTTTATTAGCAATGGAATCCCCCGGCGAATGAATGATATTGATTATATAAATTTTCGTGAAAGGGACAGTGATTTTAAGTGGAAATCACAGCTCGATAACCTCGAAGAGCAAGACCTGATAGCTATTGAACAAATGCCGGAAATAAAACTTCCAAATAAGTTTTACAGGAATGAGAAAAATCTAAGGTTTAAAGATATAGAGGGGCTTGTCATTGGGAGCGTTAACACGTATTCAAATGGATCTGCGTATGCTGATTTAGATAATGATGGCGATCTGGACATCGTAGTTAATAACAGCATGGATGATCCATGTATTTACAAAAACCTGGCGATTGAGAATAATACAGCAGGTAAAAATTTCATTTCTTTAAACTTCAGTGGAACTCCAAATAATATAAATGGAATAGGATCAAAAGTTGTTGTTTTTAAGGAGAAAGAAATATTAACCTATGAAAATTTCCCGGTAAGGGGGTATCAATCCAATGTACAGTTAGGCCTAAACGTTGGGCTAGGTGATACATTAGAGATTGATTCTATAATTGTAATTTGGCCGGATCACAAATTCGAAAAATTATCGGACAACAATTTCAATTCTTTTATTACGGTATCGTACAACGAAAACTTAAAGAAAATAAACTTCAATTCCCTTAGTTTACCGAAAGAAAAACCTATCAACTTTAAGGATATCACAAAACAAACCGGGCTGGAATTCACCCACAGAGAAAATCAATTTGTTGAGTTTAAAAGAGAACCGCTGATGCCTCACATTGTCTCAATTGATGGTCCGGCATTAGCCGTAGGTGATGTGAATTCGGATGGACTGGACGATGTGTATATTGGTGGGTCTAAACGAAGAAAAGGTGCGTTGTTTATTCAAAAGGAGGAGGGTACATTTTTCAATAAATCCTCTTTGATCATGGATAACGATAGTACGTTCGAAGATGTTGACGCAGTATTTGCTGATATCGAAAACGACGGTGACCTGGATTTGGTCATTGCTGCAGGCGGTAACGAGTTTTGGGGTGATTCAGAATATCTCACACAGCGTATTTATATAAATGACGGGCAAGGAAATTTCAATAGTAAAATTGTTTTCAAAGATGTGTATATGACAGCTTCTTGCATTTTGCCCTACGATTTTAATGAGGATGGTCTGATCGATTTTTTTATAGGAGGCAGGGCTGTACCTAAGAATTACGGAATCACTCCTGATTCATATCTAATTGAAAATAAAGGAAATGGAGCGTTTGAAAATGTTGCTGATACATATAGCAATGATCTTGCAAAAATCGGCCTGGTTAAAGATGGGATTTGGACTGATATAGATCAGGATGGAGATAAAGATCTTGTTTTAGCTACGGAATGGGGGCCTATAAAAATATTGTTAAATAATGGCGGATCATTCGAGACAATAAATGTGTCAGATGATAAAGGATGGTGGAATTTTATATTACCTTACGATTTTGATAAGGATGGAGATATTGATTTAATCGCTGGAAATGCAGGGGAAAATATAAAATTCAAACCAACAGCAAAACATCCATTAAAGCTATATTTAAAAGATTTCGATAATGATGGACAATTGGATCAGGTTTTAACATATTTTCTCGGAGGAAGAGAAATTCCCTTTGCAAACTATGCTGAACTTACCAAACAGTTTGCATTTTTAAAGAAGAAGTATCCCTTTTCAAGAGATCTGGCAGTAGAACCATTAAACAATATATTTGGAAAGAAAAATTTAAAAGAAGCAAAGATCTTAGAGGCCACCATGCTTTCAAGTGTCTTATTTGAAAATACAGGGGAAGACCTGAAATTCGTTGTACATCGCTTGCCAGATGAAATACAGTATTCCTCATTAGAGGCTGGAACCATAATTAAGATTGACAATGGAAATAAAACAAATATTATTGCTGGAGGTAATTTTTATGGTGCCAATATTGAGATGGGCAGAAGTGATGCATCGTACGGGAATTTACTCACGATCGATAATAATAATACGTTTGCTGCTCATCCATTAGGAGATTTAATTATCAAGGGTCAAGTGCGAAGAATGGACCAAATTAAAATTAATAATGTGATGTGTTACTTAATAGCCAGAAATGATGAAAAACTTGTGGTGATAAAACCGGAAATTGAGTAACTCAATAATTACCATTTTACAATTCATGTAGTTTTAGAGTATTTTCAATATAGCTATGCAATGGGAAATTTCAATTAAACCGACTACCACTGGAAGCCCAGCTATTCCCGGTTCATCTCCTACTATTCGATGACATTCACAGAGATGGTGTAAATTACATTCTATTGGCCGACAACCTTCATCAAGCCAATATCAAATATGGGT
>DAOVVI010000472.1 GCA_030637245.1 Cyclobacteriaceae bacterium | reverse complement strand
CGCAACTTTAGGAGTTTCTTTTACAGGGGCTTCTTTTTTTACAGCCGGTTCAGCTTTTTTATTGGCAAATTCTTTTTTGATCTGCTCAATATCTACATTTTTTATAACAGGCTTGCTGGTTAACCTTTTAATAGAACTAATTCTTTTTTTTGATACGGTCCTATTTCTTAGCGCTTTTCTTACGAGTCTGGTACTTGCCATTTTATCTTCAATTTCAAACGAGCGGCAAAGATATAATTTTTATTAAGTTATCTGAAATATTTCACAACTAATATGCGGGCATTGTGTATTGACTGGATAAAATATCTGAGGAATACAACGTTAAAAGAATAATTCTCGATAAATTTGAAATAAAATTCATGAATTAGATGTTGGCTAAAAAACTTTTACTTTTTCTTTTATTTTTATTTTTCCTAAACGATGCATCTGCTCAATTTTCTATTGGCGTTCAGGGAGGGAGCAATCTTTCGAAGATGGATTTTACAAATAATCCGGAATATAGATTCACAGAGGTCAATTATACTCAGGGGTTTATCGGGGGAATAGTGATTCAATATCTCAATGAAAAACACGCCGGAGTTCAGGCAGAGTTTAATTATACCCAACGTGGATGGAATGAAAACGATACCACCGCAGGAAATAATCTGAAGTTTAAAAATCAAGTAAACTACATCGAGATGCCAATACTAACACATGTAAATATTGGTGGTGGTAAGCTACGTGGTTTGTTCAATATTGGCCCATATATCGCCTATGCCCTATCCGCAAAAAAGTCAGTAGAAGACCTGAATTCCGGAAGTGAGGAATCGGCAGATTATACCTTTAATAGTGATACGGACAATCGGCTTGATTTTGGTTTGTTGGTTGGCGGTGGATTTGAATACAGGTTTTCTTTTGGGAAATTTGCCGCCGAAGCCAGATATACTATTGGTTTGGGTGATATTAATAAAATCAAGATTCAGCAATCAGAGCTATCTCAATTCAGGGTAGTCAGCGTTTTAGTACGTTTTACTATTCCGTTAATCAAACCCAAAAAAGATCCGAAATTATAGAATCGGCGAGGAACTTACCGCTTCTGGAAAGAAAAATGGACTCGTTTTCCATGATAATAAATCCGTTTTTGATTAATTCTGATAATTTGTTTTTTTGGGAATTGATTAAATCGTAAGAGTAAAGATCTTTCAACTTTTGCAAATCACACCCCCATTTTGTCCGCAGGGAGGTTAACAGAAATTCATTTGCCAAATCCTTTTTCGTAAGATATTCAATCTCATAAGGCATAATACCTGATCCTATGGATTTCATGTATTTATGATTGTTTGAAATATTAAATTGCCGGTTGCTCCCATTGTATGAATGGGCGCCCGGTCCCACTCCCAGATAATTGATATTTTTCCAATAGGATGTATTGTGCCTGGAAAAATTACCATCACGGCTAAAATTAGAGATCTCGTATTGTTCATACTTGTTTTCTTCCAATGTGGAAATGATCAGGTCAAATTGATTGGCCGATTCTTCATCTGAAGTCAAATTGATTTTTCCTTTTTTATGCCAATTTCCGAAGACAGTTTTTTCCTCAATAGTTAAGCTGTACACAGAAATATGTTCGGGATCATGTTTAAGCGCTTCATCAATATCTTTTCTTAAATCAGTAATTGTTTGACCCGGTATTGAAAAAATCAGATCAATGGAAAGATTTTCAAATCCAGCTTCTCGGGCGTTTTCAATACATTTATTGGCGTCATTTGAATTATGAGCCCTGTTTAGAAAGTTTAATGTTTTGTCATGGAAAGACTGTATCCCAATACTGAGCCTGTTGATACCTAATGAATTTAAATCATTTAATTTCTCAATTGATAAGTCATCAGGATTGGCTTCCAGAGTGATTTCCGGATGCTGATTTATTTTAAATAGACGATTCATGGAATTTAAAAGCTTTTCAAGTTCCTCTGATGCCAATATGGAAGGAGTGCCGCCGCCAAAATAGATGGTATCTAAGTTTTCATGGTTTAGATATGCTTTTTGCAATTCCAGTTCTTTAGAAATTGAATCAATCATCTGGCTTCTATAGCTTGTGTTTGTACTGAAATGGAAGTCACAATAATAGCATGCCTGCTTACAAAATGGGATATGGATATAAAGACCTGCCAAAATAGATTATTTTTGATGCAAGTTATCAAGAAATAATTTTGAGAGTCAAAACAGTCATAGTTTCATTTTTACTTTTTTTTCATTGTCTCGCTGGTCAGGGTCAATCGATATTCGATGTATCATTTCAATATTATGAAGACGCAACGAAAAGAAATGATTTTTTTCCCATAGAATCTTTGAAAGTCGATTCGCTTCAACTCGAAAAGGTTGTAAACCAAAGGATGAATAATTTGTATGAGTTGGGGTATCTGGCTACAACCAGTAGGTTGATTTACCATTCGGAAAGAAAAGTTGATGTGCTTTTCTATACCCATCATGTGTTTAAAATGGTAAATCTTTCACAGGGAAATGTAAGTGATGAGATTATGAATAAGGTCGGATTCGATTCGAAAAATTTTAATAATCGACCATTTTCTCATCACAGGGTAGTCAGGTTGCTCAATTCAATATTGGATTATGCAGAAAACCATGGATATCCTTTTTCATCCATCAAGCTTGATTCCATTTCAATAACCGGCAGTGAAGTTGGGGCCTGGTTAAATTACCAAAGCGGTCCGATGATTGTTTTTGATTCATTATTAATAGCCGGATATGACAAGGTGAAAACCAAGT
>DAOVVI010000337.1 GCA_030637245.1 Cyclobacteriaceae bacterium | reverse complement strand
TTCAGCTTGATTGGGAAATTTTCCACATGATCTCCATTTCTATCCAGTAGATAAATTTTATTTTTGGTTGCAAAGAGATATTGCAGTTTGGAATTTTTATAATAATCTATTTGATGGATTTTCGATACAATTTTATCCTGAATACTGTCTCCCCAAAGGATCTCCCCTTCATTAGAAATCTGATACAGGATGTTCAGTGAGTCTTGCACCAAAACTTCAAACCTGTTGTTATTGTGATTTTTTACAATATAGGGTTTAGAAATTAATGGAGATAATGTATAAACATTTTGTATCTTTTTCAATCTGCTGACTTTTGGAGGCGCTACCTTCTTTTCCTGGTGAACAACTGCAATGCTTGTATAAAATCGGCGATCCAGATTGCTGACCTGGATGGCAATTCTATCAAATGACTTCAACTGATTTTCATAATTTTTGAAATGCTCAACCCACTTGTCATTTAAATTATTCATGATCATTTGCCAGCAAAGCGCTGTGTTGATCATAATATTAAAGTTGGACTCGCTAAGGGTGTTCTCTAAAAAAATATTTTGCCTGATGGATTTTCCCCAATTATTTTCATTTTGAATCTCATCCAGGAAATACCTGACAACCTGCATGGAGTTACCAAGCACCAGGTATTCTTTGTAAATGGTCATAAATGAGTTTTCAAAACCCGTAAAATAATTCCCCAAAATAAGTGATGGAAATTCAGAAAATGGAATCTGAACGATAGGTTGATCATAATAATTTTCCAAATATACAGAGTCATCAGTTTCATTGCCTACTTCTTTTGCAAATTGACTCAATTCATTAAACGCAAGCTCTTTATCATTCACTCCAATAAAAATCAGTTGATCCGGCGTCTCCTTGCCGGGTGTTTCCAGAATCGCATTGGCAGCTTCATTGTCTATCCAGTCCAGTTTCAAATTATACTTAGTTTCAAAATCGAGTGATTGTCGGAAAAGCTCTTCATTGGTTAGTGACCAATATTTTGTCAACTGGCTTTGCCACTCCTTAAAATCGCTAAAAATAGCATGATATACTAAAGCAGTATTGTTTGGTAAAAGATTGGTTACCAGATTTCTACCGGGATTCTGATTCCTAAATGTCCCGGTAAAGCTGGTATTATTATTCAGGTCCACTGTGCTCACTCCATTGAACAATAATTCATGGTCAGTAACTTTTACGTCGAGATAGGTATCACCGGAAAGTTTGGTAATGTTCTTAATCTCCAGTGTTTTCTTCTCATTTAAAAAGGTGGCAAACAAATCCGGGAGTTTGGCAAAATCGATATAAATGTTCCCCTCATCGTTTTCAAGTTTTGATATACCGTTAAGAGCAGAAATCTGTGATTTAAATGTGTCCTTAAATCCATCTGAGATGTTTCTTATCACATCTTCGACTAGAAAAGGAGTAAAACTGCCAACGAGTGCATTTTTATAAAAAAAATAGGTGAAAGTCAGTTTACTGTTTTTGTCTGCAAGATCATTAAGTTCAAATCCCTGGTAGGCTCTGGATTTTGAGATAATCGCATGATTTTTCATTATGCCCCTGATCACCTTATCAGATACCGCTTTCCCCTCATAATCCTTTAAATCCAGATAAAATAGAAAATCAAATTCATTGGAGGCAGTAATGTGAACTGAGATAATGAATGGCTTGTTTCTGAATAACTTATCAACAGAGCCATCTTTGCCGGACAAGCTATCTGCATTTGCCAAACCATTTTCCCAGCTTCTGAAAAAGGGTATTTTTTTCAAGGTTTTCCAGACAGGCTTCTCTACGATATCATTCCAGTTTTCAATCAGGCTATTATTCTCATAAGCAAGAATAGCGTTGGCCGGAACCATTTGCCAGATATCAATTTTTTTCTGATGGTAGTTCTCAAAATAATAAAAAGCTCCGGCGCCTATAAAAATCAGAATAAAAAGTAAAACTAATGTCTTTTTCAATGTTGTCGATTTATCGCAATTTTAGATCAATTAAAACGATTTATCAAATAGAGCATGGTTTTAAATCCGCCTTTTTTTACGTAATTGGTTGTTCAAATAAGGTGAACTGAATTAAAGAGACGAAAATCCATAAAATGGTCTTAGAAAACTACCATGTTTATTCCAGCGGAGGCACACAACTTTGCTGCACATCATGGCAACCCATAGATCTACCAAAGGCCGTTTTATTCATTGTTCATGGCCTGGGCGAACATTCGGGACGATATGAAGAAATGGCCAATGTTTTCACGAAAAACCAAATCGCCGTATTTTCGTTTGACCATCGTGGTCATGGCCGGTCTGAAGGGAAAAAAGGTCATGCAGAATCTACAGATCAGTTTGTGGAAGATGTGGAAATTGCTTTGATGAAATGCAGAAGTCTGTTTCTGGAAATTCCAATATTCCTTTACGGTCATAGCATGGGTGGGCAAATCGTTGCCAGTTACCTGGATAAAGTGAAATCGAAGGAAATAAATGGAGCTATCATATCCTCTGCCTGGTTCCGGTTGGTTAATCCTCCACCATCCTGGCAAATAAAATTGATCAATAAGCTGGCATCAATCATTCCCAGGCTAACTATATCCAATGGTATAAACCCTAAAATTATTTCCAGCGTGGCTGCTGAAGTCATAATCTACCAAAAAGACTCATTGATCCATGACAAAATATCTGTGTCGTCGTTTCATTCGCTTTTCCATAATGGGTTGCATCTTGCCCATCGAGCTAAACCAGTAAAAATATCCGTTTTAGTTTGTCACGGCGACAAAGATCAAATCACCTCTAAATTAGGCAGCGAACAATACGCCAATAATCTTGGTGAAAAAGCTGAATTCAAAATATGGCCGGATTCCTTTCATGAACCTCATCATGATTTCGAAAAGGAAAAGGTGATGCGGTTTTATGTGGATTGGGTAAAAGCCAGAATTATTAAATGAATTTATTTTTAATCGGCAAAACCAGGATTTATAATTTTCAAATATTACCGGGAACCAGCTTTCATTTTAGCAAAATATACTAACGAAAAAAAGAGACTTATTTTTTGCATAAGCCTCTTCCACCATTCTAATAATTACTATTTCTTAAACCGCTTTTTCGGTTAAAATCTCCTTAACCTGTTCCAGTTCTTTAGTGATGGCGCCTCTTTTAATTAGGGTGTATTCCTTTACACCTATTTGATCGAACCAATTTTCCCATATTCCCATAATTCGGTCCCATTCCATATCTTTCTCACGGGGTGAGGCCTCAAGAAGGATAATATGCAAATCATTAAACTTATTTTCAATGTTATTGAGTTTGACCTGTTTTTTCCCCACTATTGGATATCCGTCAGTCAGGATAAAGAGATAGTTTTGCGTAAGTGTATCCTTTGAATAATCAACCTTTAAATCTTCATAAAAATACTTCCAAATATCAGCTCCGTGATAGTCTTCTGGTGTTTTGCTGTATTCAGCCTCATTATAAAGTGTGTCCAGATTAGCCATAAAGTCATTTTTCCTTTCAGCTTCCTTTCTTTTGCGGAAAATATTTTTAATGTTTTCCATATTTATGTAAAGCCTGTCTTCAAATACTTCACGTCTTAATCCGGATCCTAATTGTGGCGCAATGACTACCTTTATTTCATCACGTGACTTAATATAAAGATCCCTTTTAACTTTTGTTTCAAACAAATCATACAATTGTTTAACGATTTGTATATCCCTATCGGGCTGGTT
>DAOVVI010000026.1 GCA_030637245.1 Cyclobacteriaceae bacterium | reverse complement strand
ACAAATGTCGATAGCCCAATTCCTATGAAAATTATATACCACTTCATACCTCAAGTTAATTAACCTCGATTATTCATAAAAAAATTTTATAAGCAGATAAGTCCGGCTGCTGACATGTCTGCCGACAAGGCAGGCGAGTACAGTGATCTCCAACTCATTATAAGTATCAATAATTACTCCCTTAATTATTCAGGTTAATAATTACTTTTATCCGCTTGATCCGCTTCTGATCTACGGCAACAATATTAAATACGTAATTTTCAAAGCTTATAATTTCACCGGTAACTGGAAGTTTGCTGTGCAATTCAAGGATCAATCCTCCTAAGGATTCACTTTCTCCTTTTACTTTTTCAAAAACAGAGGAATCCTGACCTGTGATTTTACAAAAATCGATCAGCGTAGTTTTACCGTCGAAAACGTAAGTGTGTTCATCAATCTTGTTAAATACAATTTCATCATCATCCGACTCGTCATGGATTTCACCAACAATTTCTTCAATTACATCTTCAAGTGTTGCAAGCCCTGAAGTTCCTCCATATTCATCCGCAACTATGGCCATATGTACATGTTTCTCCTGAAAATCTTTAAGTAAAGTGTCAATTTTTTTTGTTTCGGGGACAAAAAAAGGAGGCCTGATCAACTTTTGCCATTTGAAGTTATCTTTTTTATTTAGGTGAGGCAATAGATCTTTACTATATAATATACCTTCTATATTATCAATTGTTTCTTTATAAATTGGAATTCTTGAGTAACCGCATTTATTTATTTTGTCCATTAATTCGTGAAAATCCATGGCAGAATCCAGCGCTGTAATATCTACCCTCGATCTCATAATCTGCTTTACATTTAATTGGCCAAAATTCACTATACCCTTTAATATGCCCTTTTCTTCCTCTGTCGTTTCTTCATTTGTAGTAAGTTCCAATGCCTGATTTAGCTGATCGGCCGAAATTTCATATCCCCTTTTTTGAATTTTACTTTCAAATACATGAGAAAAGGTGGTTAATAACCATGAAAATGGTTTAAAAAATTTAAAGGCAATATTGATGAGCGGAACAGTCATTTTTGCAAATCCAATGCTTTTTTGATTTGCATAGATTTTAGGGACAACTTCTCCAAAGTAAACGATCAAAAAAGTGATAACAGCTGTAAGCGTGATCACTATTTTCCCTTCGACATTTTGTGAACCTGTAATTTGCCATGTAATCATGGTGGAAAGTGTGACAAAGGTGATATTGATGAAATTGTTTAATATCAAGATTGTAGCCAAAAGTCTTTTTGGTTTGGATATTAGAGCATAAATACGTTTTTCAAGAGAGCTGCCATGTTTTAAGTGTTGAATTTCTCTTGGATTAAGTGAAAAAAAAGCAACTTCAGATCCGGATACCAAACCGGATAGACCCAGGAGTAAAATCAATAAAAATCCATTAACTATATAAAATAGTATCGGGGAATTTTGCAAAACCATTAAAAATAGTAAGGAGCCAGGCTCAGGATCATCTATGTTTATTTCCAATATTCAGTTATTAATGTTCAACTAAAATGGCAGATCATCCGAGTCATCTTCAGCAGGTGCAGGAGTATCAGTCACTGGTGCTACTGCGGCAGGAGCTGCAGCCGGAGCAGAAGTTGTTTGCTGATTTTGAACACTCTCAGAGGCAACGGATTGATCAGCGCTTCTGCCACCTAACATAGTCATATTCAGGCCCCTTATCCTGGTAGTTGTTCGATTATTTCCATCGCTATCCTGCCAGTTTTCTGTTTTAATTTTGCCTTCGATATATACAGTCTGCCCTTTTTTAAGGTATTGTTCAGCCACTTTTGCAAGGCCGTCCCAAAGTTCTATTCTATGCCATTCTGTATGGGTGACTCGTTCACCGTTTTTATTATTATAAGATTCAGAAGTTGCGATATTAAAATTTGCTACAACAGAACCAGTGCTCAAATGCCTTACTTCCGGGTCAGATCCCAGATTTCCAATCAATATAACTTTATTAACTCCATTCATAGTATTCTTTTAATTTACAAAATTAGGAATGTTTTTTAAAACTAATCAATTTTTATTCTCCAAAGTATCTATCAATAAGAATAGACTTTGGTAAACTATCTATTTCCTCTTTGGAATATAGTTTATATTCTTCCCACTCCTTTGAATCAAATTCAAATTCTTTTGACATGTGGATTTTATAAAACCGGCACATAATAGTTTGATGAGAAAGCAAATGTTTATATGTTTTAGACTCTTCGAGTATCTTCCACTCTTGTGGATACAGGATCATTTTATCCGGAAGCTGAAGCTGGTCAAAACTCATATCCGTTTTAGTCTCGATGAGAAAAAACTCAAATAATCCGTTCCAGATATCCCTTTCCTCTCTTTTCCGAAGCAAATATTTATCGTTGATTTTAATTAGAAAGTAGTTGAAATACCTTATTCTCTTTTTTGTTTTTCTGGATTTATATGGAAGCTTTTCCTGCTTTCCTTTTATTTGAGCCTCACATATCCCTAAAAATCCACAAATATGACAAGATGGTTTTTTTGGTGTACAATGAAGTGCTCCAAATTCCATTATTGCTTGATTAAACAGACCGGGAATTGATTTTGGTATCAGATCATCCACGATAATTTTTATTTGATTTAAGGTTTTCTTTTCGGATATATCATCTTCAATTCCATACAATCTCGTAACCACTCGAATTACATTGCCATCGACAACTGCTTCCTTTTTGCCAAATGAGAAGGATGCAATGGCAGCGGAAGTATATGGCCCGATTCCGGGTAGTCTGATTAGATCTTCACGTTCTGACGGGAATTTTCCATTGTATTTATCAACAATGGTTTTTGCGCATTTATGTAAATTTCTTGCCCTACTGTAATATCCCAACCCTTGCCAGCATCTTAATACATCGTCAATAGGAGCTTTTGCCAAATGATTTACTGTAGGATATTTTTCTTTGAAATGAAAAAAGTATGGTAATCCCTGATCCACTCTTGTTTGTTGGAGAATGACTTCAGCAAGCCATATTTCGTATGGGTCACGATTTTTACGCCAAGGTAAATCTCTTTTGTTTTGGTTATACCAACGAATCAACTCCTTTATTATCCTATTTTGCTTCAAATCTTATTATAATTTCCTCTGTGTCAGATATTTTTATCGTTTTTTTTTTTTATTGTCAGACGAGCCTTTAAATTTGTCCCTCAAAATTATAATATTGGAGTTTTTTACATAATTAAAATTAAATAAAGTGACAAAAGCAGAAGTTATAACCCAAATTGCCGATCAAACAGGAATTGATAAAGCCGATGTTCAAATAACTGTTGAAGCTTTTTTTAGTGTAGTAAAAGATTCTATGGCCGCCGGTGATAATATTTATGTGAGAGGTTTTGGAAGTTTTGTTAATAAAAAAAGAGCCAAAAAAGTAGCCCGAAATATTTCCAAAAATACAGCAATCGTCATCGATGAGCATTTTGTGCCAAGTTTTAAACCATCTAAGGTTTTTATTGAAAAAATAAAAAGTAGTACTAAGGTAAAGAAAGCTAATTCCTAGACTTTCTTTTCACAACTTGAAGTATTAACGGGATTTAATGACAAAATCCGGATTTCTTTTACTGCTTTTTGTAGCTATATCTACAATATTGCTTTATATGCTCCCTCGTTATGTTGTTAACAATACAAAGCAGGTTGTTAGTAACAGTACTTCTAATAATGCAACAACTGGAAGCCGTCAACCGACAGCCCAGCACAATCACTCTTTTCAACTCCCTGACTCAATGGCAGCAATTATTGAGGGATTATATGAATCTTTTAAAAATGCTGAAAATCAGGAAAAAAGAATTATATTTGCAGACTCTTTGGCGAAAGCCTATAAAACTGTTGGAAAATTGGACAGTTTGGCTAAATATACAGAGATAAAAGCCGTTGAAAATCCATCACTTGAAAATTTTACAATTATTGGAGATGTGTATTATCAAGCCTTTAATTTCGCTGTTGATCAAACAAAGAGAAGGTTTTTGGCTGAGAAAGCTCAAGAATATTATAATAGAGTTTTAGAAGAAGACTCTACGTTGCTTGATATAAAATCGAAACTTGCTATGACCTATGTAGCTGGATCAAATCCAATGCAGGGAATTATAATGTTGCGGGAAGTTTTGGAGGAAGATCCAAACAATGAACTGGCGATATACAATTTGGGTATGTTAGCAATTAATTCAGGTCAATGGGATAAAGCCATCGATCGCTTTGAGAAACTTAAGCATTTGGATCCGCAAAACCCTGAAGCTTATTTTTATTTGGGTTATTGTCTTTTTGAACTTGGAAAAGAGGAAAACTCCAAATCTTACTTTCAAAAAGTTCTGGATTTGGGAATTAGTGGAGATTTAGTTGATGCATCAGAAGAATATTTAAAAAAGATTAATAAATAGAAATTATTGAAGTTATGCCTTGCGGTAAGAAAAGAAAAAGACATAAGATCGCTACTCATAAAAGGAAAAAGCGATTGAGAAAAAACAGACATAAGAAGAAGTAATATTCTTCAAGGAGTATTCGTGGAGGGTTTATAATTAATAATAAATTTATGGCGTCGAGTAGTGAATTAGTAATTAATTCAACTCAAAATGGATGTCGAATAGCCCTTTTAAGAGATAAAAACCTCATTGAATTTCACAATGAGGAAAATGCAAATAAATTCACTGTTGGTGATATTTATTTAGGAACAGTTAAAAAAGTGGTTCCTGGTTTAAACGCGGCCTTTATAGATATTGGCTATGAAAAAGATGCTTTTTTGCATTATTTAGATCTTGGACCCCAGGTAAGTTCCCTCAACAAGTTTACAAAATTTGCATTAACAGGTAAACATCCTTCATACGATCTGGGTAAATTCAGAAATGAACCAGACATTAATAAACTTGGTAAAATAAGCCAGGTATTAGCAAAAAACCAGAAAATACTGGTTCAGGTCGTAAAGGAACCTATTTCTACAAAAGGGCCTCGTCTATCTTGTGAGTTGTCATTGGCAGGAAGGTATATTATACTTGTACCTTTTTCAAATGCGGTTAGTATTTCTAAGAAGATAACTAATAGTGATGAACGCAAAAGATTGTTGCGTCTAATCTCCTCAATCAAGCTTGATAATTTCGGAGTAATTATACGAACTGTTGCAGAGAAGAAAGATGTAGCAGAGCTTGATCGTGATCTCAGGAATCTTGTCGATAAATGGAGACAAGGGATCAAAATCCTTAAGAAAGCTACTCCAAAAGATAAAATCATTGGTGAAATGAGCCGTGTATCTGCTTTGTTAAGGGATGTGCTCAACGAATCATTTGACAACGTCACAGTAGATGACAAAGTAATTTATGAAGAGCTAAAACAGTTTACCAAGGAAATTGCTCCAGGCAAAGAGAAAATTGTTAAAAATTATACTGGCAAATCTAAGATTTTTGAAAGTCATGGAATTGAAAAGCAATTAAAAACACTGTTTGGGAAATCTGTAAGCCTGGCAAATGGAAGTGGTTACCTGATTATTGAACATACGGAGGCCCTGCATGTGATTGATGTAAACTCCGGTAATAAATCTGCTGTAGAGTCTGATCAGGAAAGCACTGCACTAAAAACGAATCTTGAAGCGGCTAAAGAAATTGCGCGTCAGTTACAATTGCGTGATATGGGTGGAATCATCGTGATTGATTTCATAGATATGCGCAGAGCTGAGAATAAACGACTTTTATTTGATAAAATGAAAGAGTTTATGAAGCATGACAGATCCAAATTTACTACACTGCCTTTGTCTAGATTTGGACTCATGCAAATCACAAGACAGCGTGTTCGCCCGGAAATGAATATTAATACTACCGAAATTTGCCCTTCCTGTGGCGGTTCCGGAAAAATAGCACCATCCATACTTATAGCGGACCAGATAGAACGGGATTTGGACTACTTGCTTAGTAAACAAAATGAAAAATTTATCACGATTAGTTTACATCCATATTTGCAAGCATATTTTACGAAAGGAATTATTTCCAAAAAATTGAAATGGTATTTTAGATATCAAAAAATGGTCACCCTGATACAAGATTCCTCATTAGCTATAACCGACTATGTTTTCACAAACAAAATGGGTGAGCAGATAGAGATTTAAGCCAATTCAGGAAATTTTTTAATAGGTGATTTTCAATCAATAGATGAAAGTCACCTATTTTTATTCCTGTATAATAATCCTATTTTTCCAATGTAATCGCCTCAATTTTCCTGTTTTTGTTTTGGATCTTTATCAACTTGTGTACTAAATCAGAAAATTTCATCTTTTCACGGCACTATTTTGGCCTAACTTTAAACTACTTTTTTTATTGGTTGAACAATAATTTTTAAGAACTCATGAATAAGAAGTTGGCCGGGATAGCAGTAGTATTGGCATTTTATTGTTGTTTAAATCACCAATCTGTTTATGCGCAATCGAATGTTTATAAACTGCATTCGCTATTCATTTATAATTTCACAAAACATATACAGTCGAATGTTGTTGGTGATAAATTTATCATCGGAGTTTTTTGCAGTCAAAATGCCCTGAAGGAAATCAAAGCTATCTTTGCAGGAAAGGTGGTTTCGGAAAAAGAAATTTAGTTCGTCTTTACTTTCATGTGCAGAAGTCGTTGATTGAATTCTTATTCTATCGCTGTTTATTAGAATATCTATAGGGCAGGTTTTTAAAGATAAAATTATCTTCAGGTTTAATATCATAGCTTAAATACCCTTTTTGACTAGTAAATATTCTTTTTGAATTGGTTGTAAAAACACAAAAAATTGCGACTAAAATCCCTATTATTAAGACGGATATTTGAAATTTTGATTTCATACTTTTTAACTAAAATCAATAATTATACCAATTTTGATTTACTAATTTTATAAACTAGTTTTTAGATGAATTGCAACTGGAAAGGTTTAATTGTATTATTGATATAATTCGAGAAATAACCTCCTATTGTCCATTTGGGTTATGAGACAGGATAAAATGAAATCAGCGAAAGTTAAGGCGGGAAATTATTGTGCCTACCAGGAGCGAACTCATCAGGAAGTCAGGGATAAACTTTATGAGTTGGGACTATACAGAGATGAAGTTGAAGAGGTGTTGACTGAATTGATATCTGAAAATTATGTTAATGAAGAGCGTTTCGCCAGAACTTTTGCGAGTGGTAAGTTTAGATTGAAGCATTGGGGGAGAAGAAAAATAATTTATGAATTGAAGCATAAAAATATCTCACCATATTGCATTGATAAGGCATTAAAGGAAATATCGGATGAGGAATATGAAAAAGTAGCGATGCAGCTCGTTGATAAAAAATTAAGTAATATGTCGGGTGAGGAATTTATTGTAAAAAATAAAATTGCCAGATATATGAGCAATAAAGGTTTTGAGACTGAATTGGTCTGGTCAATTTTGAATAATAATTTAAAATTCAGGCACTAACTCTATTGAAGGTAAGGATGTACTAAAGATCACATTTTTTCCAGTGAGTTGTTCTAAAAGCGGCTTTAGCATAATCACCACATTTTCATTCGTCGATTGATATATTCCCGATTCTATTGCTGCTTCTCTCAGTCTGGCTTCAGCTTTCTGATAAGCCATTTGTAAAATTTCATTTTTTTCAACCTCATCAGAGAACAATCGACTCCACCAGCTTTCCTTGCTGAATGAATATATCTTTGTATTTTCCAGATCAAGTTTGTGATAGCACAATTCTGGTGATGGAAGCTGTATAACCACAGAATCTTTTTTTAAATCAATATCTGAAACTTCAAGTTTAGCCAAGTCGATGCAACCTACGGCTTCACCAGAGGCAATTAGAATTACACTCAGGTCAGGATTATAATTGTGGGTATTTAATATGGAATTTCCTATAATTTTTCCATCACTAAGCCGCTTGTATTCAAATACCTCTTTAAAGTTATATTTAACCAATTCCAGCTTACCGAGATTTTCGACCTCTTTAAGAATGACAGATGTATCAATGATGTGTTGATATTCTTTCTCTTTTTTACCAAATGGCCAGTGATTCGTAAGATAAAGTGCAAACACAATTACGATAAGCAAAAGCCAGGGAAGAACCTTCAGAATCAGTTTTGGCGAAATCATATTTCTAAACTAATGAAAGAATATATCAATTTACGATTAAACCAATAGCCTTTCCATATTCTCGTAATAGATTTTCAACTACTTTTTTAACGGGCAATATCTCCTTTACATTTTCAATTGATGGACCTGCACACCACACACTTTGGTAGGTTGAGCTAAATGCAGCTTTTTTCAAAGATTTCATGCCTTTATAGAATGTCAACATTTTAGCTAATTTTTTAAATCTGCGTTGCTTATTCAGGAAGGCCTCAAGCATACTTTGTCGGGTTCCGGTTTTTTGCACATATGGCGTATTGATAACTGTACAAGGAGATCCACTTAATTTGGTTGTCATGACTATATCTTTAGCGGAATAATGAATGCATGCCTCCTTGTAATCTTGAGAAACCGGGGATTCTTCCGTTGCAATGAATGGACTTCCCATGGATATGCCACATGCCCCTTCATCTAACTTTTCCAACAACTGTTTGCCATTTCCTACGCCACCTGCTGAAATGATCGGCAAATCAGATACGGATTGCAGCCTATTTATAAGTTCCTTACTACTCAATTTCCCGGCATGACCTCCGGCTTCCTTATTCACAGCAATAAGTCCATTTGGTTTTAGGTCTGAAACTTTTTTGCCATATACTTCATCGACTACATCACAAAATACAAGTATTCCATTTTTATGACATTTTTGTATAATTTGAGATGGATTACCTAATGAGGTAATCAAATAATCTACTTTGTAATCCAGACACGATCTTAACTGCTCTTTAAGTTTAATATTTGATTTATTCGCAATGAGATTTATACCAAACGGTCCATTGGATTTTTCCTTTAATTCTTCCAGGGCTTTTCTGAATTCCCTGTCTGTTCTATAATTCAGTGCGGGAATTGCGCCGGTGATACCTGCCTTAGTTGCTTCAATAATCATATGAACATTTGAAACCAAAAACATCGGGGCCAGGATAATTGGGTATCGAATGCCAAGTAATTTGGTGAGAGTAGTTTTTATTTCAGGAATAGTTGACAAAGCGTTACCTTGTTTTTTGTTTTTTATGCTTTACCGGTTGCCACGGTTGGGAAGGTGGCTTGGAGCAAGAAATAAGAAAGGATGCTAATAGAATAAATATGATAAATTTTTTCATTGAATGGTCATGTTAATAGATCCAGCTAATTTTTAAAATGATTAAACATTCAAATTACTAACTACAATTTTAATAAAATAGTTCATTTATCTCTTAAACGATGGAATTAATATTCACATTGTTTTAAAGAAACAATTCAGACTAACACTTAGTGTCATGTCAAAGATAAAACATTGGATATTTATTAAGTTAAGTTTTTCGCTCCCTCTGTATCTTTCTCTTAAGGGAAAAAGTAGAGATTTTAACTTAAGGGGACCTCTAATAATTACCGTCCCTTTATACCCTAAATATGATTTGTGACTTGATACTGGTATTAACAGACATAAAGAATTGTTATAAATTCATCAAAATAGTCTTAACTGAAACCCTCTTTTTATAGTTTTCATTGAAAAATACATATTTTATTGTACCATCCTGGTTGATGATATAAGTGGCAGGAACTGGTAAATTTGGTCCATTATCGCCATTAAATTCATCTAACTTTATTCCCCAGATTTTGTATTTTGTATTTGTACCATTTTCGACTTTAAATCTCACTTTGTAGGCATTCATAATTTTCATATCTGAATCAGAAATAATTCGAAAAGAATTGTTGTACTTTTTTGAAGTTTCATCTACAAATTCCATGATCTCAGGAGTAACTGTAACAACAGAAGCTCCCTTTTCAATTATAAATCCCAATGAATCACTCAATTCTTCCAATTGCCTGTTACAGTATTTACACCAATGACCACGGTAAAACATCAATACAACCGGACCCTTTTTTAGTTGATCTTCAAGATCAAACGAATTGTTGAACTGGTCAATAGCTTTAAATTTTGGTGCATCGGCGCCAACAGATAAGCCCTTTGGTTCCTATCCTTTTGATATGAAAGCCAGCATTAGCAATAAAAATAATGAGTAAATCAAGATAGGTTTAATGATTGTCATTTTTTGGATTATTT
>DAOVVI010000294.1 GCA_030637245.1 Cyclobacteriaceae bacterium | reverse complement strand
TAGGGCATTTTTCCATGCTGATGTGCGCCTGCATCTTCAAATTTTGATATTATTGTATCATCTGTCTTTAGGTATATCTCACCTTTCGAATTGACTAAAGCAAACATTTTTCCATCATGAAAAATACCATATCCCCCAAACATTTTTTTTGAAGTGATCCCATCAAAAGAAGATAATTTCTCAATTAATAGTTTTGATGAGACGGATGCATCATTGGTTAGCTGGTCTCCTTTTATTCCCATGTTCTTGGATTTAAATCAGATTGTCTAAAATATGAATTCTAATCCTTATTTTGTTCCAAATTCTAATTTATAATGATTTAAGCCGGGAGATTTTTTAAGAACGCCGATTGCGGATTAAAAGAATGTTTGGATTATGCCAATTATATTGAGGTTAGACTGAAAGCTTGAGTAGCTTCAAAATAAAAACTGCGCAGGTAAGATGGTTCACCTGCGCAGTTAATCATGGATGTATAGGTTTTACTATACTAACTATACCAAATGTGCCAATTTCTCCTCTTCAGCATGAAGTGCGAAATCTTCCAACATTTGAGTAGTTATGGATTTTGGTCGTTCTATCGGATAGCCTAAGGCCCTGTCCCAAATAATGTTGGAAAGTACACCTAAAGACCTGCCCATACCGAATAGCACGGTATAAAAATCATACTCTGTTACTCCGTAATGCCATTGAATTACTCCGGATTGAGCATCGACATTCGGCCATGGATTTTTTGCTTTCCCGTGTTCTTTCAGGATGTCCGGAGCTACATCATACAAAACACTTACATATTGGAAAATCGGATCATCGGAAAGATGTTTTAGACAAAAATCACGTTGAGCAGTATATCTGGGATCTGTTTTCCTCAATACCGCATGTCCATAGCCAGGTATTACCTGCCCTGAACGTAACGTATCCCAAACAAACTCTTTCATTTCCTCTTGGGTAGGAACCTTATTGTCCATTTTCTTCATCACATCCTGGATCCATCGCAATACCATTTCATTGGCAAGCCCGTGTAATGGTCCGGCAAGGCCATTGATCATGGAGGATATCGAATAATACACATCGGAAAGTGCACTGGCGACCAAATGTCCGGTATGAGCACTTACGTTGCCGCTTTCATGATCACTGTGCAAAATAAAATACAATCTGCAAAGATCATCATAGGGCGCTCCTACTCCCATCATCCTGGCAAAGTTACCTCCCCAATCAAGTTTTGGATCTCCAGTTATAATATCGCCATTTTTATACTTCTTGCGATAAATGTAGGAGGCTATTCTAGGCAACTTGGCGAGAAGGTTGAGTGAATCCTCGAAAGTTGAATCCCACAGATTCATTTTGGTTAATTCTCCTTTTTTATACTTCGGAGTAAAAATTGACTCTTTTTCCATAGAGACAATCGCAGCAGAAAACATCACCATTGGATGGTTTTCAGATAAATCATCCAATACTTTGTACACATAGTCCGGCACATTTCTACGGTGTACCATCTCTTGATGCACTTCCTTCACTTCCTTTTTAGTGGGAATGTCTCCGGTGAGCAATAAATACAAAAAACCTTCAACATACGGGATTTCTGCACCCGGCGGTTTAGGTAATTTTTCCAATACTTCGGGGATGGTATAGCCCCTGAACCTGATCCCCTCAAAAGGATCAAGATACGATATGTCAGTCACCAGGCATTTTACGCCGCGCATACCTCCCAATGCCTGCGCAATAGTGACTTCGCCGATTTTAACATCACTGTACTCATCCAGAAGTTTTTTTGTCCTGGGTCTCCACTCCTCAATCTTTTTAGCAAGATTCTTTTTTAATATTGACATAATAACAAGATTTTAATGAAAAATGATTAATAAGGAATGGTTAATAATGGAAAAAATAATTTACAAATTAACAGGCTAATTTCCTAATAATTAAAGGCATAGTTTATTGCTGATGAGATATTAACTATTCGTGAAATATAAAAAGTTTTATAAAGGCAAATTTGAAATTCATTCAGACATACAAACGGGTGTTTGTTTAGAAGCTCGTATAAAAAAAACCTGCTCGGTTGCAAATGTGCACCAGGAGGATCCTTCATAAAAAAAACCAATAATCCCTGACCGGCTTTTTGCCCCAGGAGGCCAATAGTCTTTTAATAATTATATTGTCTTTTGGTGAAGTCACTACAATTATAATTTGAGGATTGTTCAACTTCGGAATGATATTGAAATGTTCCATTAGAACTCCATATATGTGCTTACCAATTTTCTTCTGATTATCACAAACCCAATGAATAATATCCTCCTTAGTCAATAATAACTTTGCCATATCCTTTCCGTTGCTTCCGGCGCCCCACAAAACCAATGGTCTGTTTTTGTCTCTATCCAGCTCATAAAAATAGCGAAGCTTTAAATCAAAATATCGATTGTCTTTATAGCACTCCCAGGTGCGGGAAATGCGATCTGAACGGTCACGCCAATAATGCAACACCTTATCTATTCCAACAATTGCAAGACCTGCGCTATAAAATCTGAAACATAGGTCATAATCTTCAGGATACACTTCCGGGTCAAAAGCTCCGACACGATCAAGATCTTCATGATGAATGATCCAGCTATGTGAAGGGATTACACATTCTTTGTAAATTTCCTCATAATGCGCTCCATTTTTGGCTACCCCATTCAGCCATTTTTCATAGCGTCTGAATCCGTCACCTACTTCTCCTTCATCCACAAAATGTTCTGTCCCCCCGGCAATTACATGACCTTTGCCATATTTTTCCCATTCACTGACCAGTAATTTAAGTTTATAATCAGGCATTTTGTCGTCTGAATCCATACGATTTATAAGAGTGCCTTTGGCATGTTTATAACCTTCCTGAAGGGCTGGAATTAATAAGTGCTTCTTACTATTTATAACTTTAATTCGCCCGTCTTTTTCTGCGTATGATTTTAGAATTTGAGGTGTATTGTCAGATGAATGATCATTTACAGCCAGCAATTCCCAATTAGTGTATGTCTGAGCAAGGATGGAATCAAGACAATCAGAAAGATATGGTTCAGTATCTTTTGCTGCCATGATGATGGAAACTAGAGGGGAATTGTCTTTCATATTAAACTTTGAATAAGTGAAATTACGAATTAAAACAAATGATTTTAGTCGGGAATTGTTATAAAAGCTACCTGATTAGGCAGTAGTGGTGTTTTAGTGTAATTTTTTAGGAATTATTAAAGGTCGCCTTAATATTATGCCATCCAGTTTCTCTTGCGTGTAAACTGGTTATTGTCCAGGATCTCATTTAAAATGTTAGCGTCTTCGACAACCTGGAAATCAAACATACCAACGCAGGCAAAATCTGCACCGTTTTCAAAAACAAACTTGAACCCTTGCCTGGGATGAAAAGCTCCGGCTGCCAGTACTTTAAATGCGATCCATGGTTTGCTGAGGCTTTCCATAAAATCAACCGTCTCCCGGGGTTTACTTGCCCAATAATTGTCAACGGCATAGTTGTCAATAATCATCTTTTCTTTAGGTTCATCATCCCTCCACGACCAATAGGAAGTATCATGAAGCGTTTTCATGTAGAAATCAGTATCAATTCCATTTTCTTCCAGCCCCTGGAATGTGACTAATTCATGCCCGGCAACTCCGGCTATAGCTCCCTTGCTTTTTGTGTATTCGACCACATTATTGATCAGTTCAAATTTTCCTTCCCTTGCCCATTTGTCTCCAAGATTCCCGATTAACATGACACCCATGGCTCCATTATCAGTTGCCAGGTCTATGATGGCTTTATAATCCTTCTCATCGGGATACACCGGCGCCAGCCACTGAATTTTACCACCCTGCTTCCAGTATTTTTGTAAAATACTTCTTTCCATCTCTCCTGTTCCGATAGCTGTTGTATTAATGCCACTAGCTTCACAAAGTTTAAATGTGTCAATAACTTTTTCAGTAGTAAAATATTTCTTCAGGAAATTAGAAACATAAATCAAATCTCGGCTGTGCGCAAAGCCACTGATTAAATTGCCTCCACAGAAGAGTCTGCCCAATTCCCTGCCCTAGATCATACCTGACGAAACCGGCTTTTTAAGTTC
>DAOVVI010000511.1 GCA_030637245.1 Cyclobacteriaceae bacterium | reverse complement strand
GGTTTTCAAAAGCAAAGTCAGAAACTAACTTAACAGGTCCGGAATATAAAGGTCCGATTATCAGATCCATATGCCTGAGTTCTTCCATCTCCAGGATTCGTGCGGTAGCTCTGCTATCTTTTTTCGTATCATAAAGATGAAGAGATATATTGATCCCCAGGTTGTTAAGATCAGATACTCCAATCAACAATCCTTCATATAGTTCAATTACAAATTCGTTTGATAAATGCTTCGTACTGTTCTTTATCTCATCAACCATAAACGGCAACATCACAGCAATATGGTATTTGTCTTTTTTTACTGAATTTAATTTTTCTTCTATGCGATATTTAGTTTTATCCAATTCAAAAACAGAAACAATATTTTCCAAAAGGCCTCTGTCCTGTTCGCCAATGGGTAACTCAAAGATCTTGTCAGCAAGATTAGCCGCTATTTCTTTGTCAGAAGGATATACATCTAACAAACTATCAAGCTGGTCATAATTCAGATTATTTAGATAATTTCTTTTCAGGGAGATTGCTTCGCCTATGATTTCCTTATTTTTAATTTTAGAAGCGTAGCTCCATCCTTTTTTATAGTCTCCTTCCTGAAGGTATATATTGGTAAGCCATAGATTTACTTCATCCAGTTTTTCCCAGGTTGGATATTTTTGTAATAATTGGAGGAACATATCTCTGGCAATGAATTTTTGATTGTCATTATATGCTGAAACTGCGTAGTAGAAAGATGATATTTTTTCATAGCGATTGCCTTCAAATGCACTGGTCAATGGTTTGAACGCTTGCATGGCGAGTCCATATTTGCCCAAATCCATCAATTCCCTGGCATTATTAAATCTCGCCTCATTGGAATCCTGACTTTGCGCCCATGCCGGATTTAGAGTCAGTAAAAACACAAACAAAGGTGCAATTTGAATTGATTTGATAAAATATTTGAGCATTATCTTTATTTTGGATAGAAAGACCGTCATAGGCAGAAGTCCGGAGTTGGCATCACCTTCGGCCAGTTTTTGGCGACCGAAGGAAGTCCGCATCGCCTTCGGCAAGCCTTCGACAACCAAAGAGAGTCGGAAATTCGGTGTGTTATTTGTTACTTTATAATTCATTATTCAAATCTCATTTTGTCATTCGTCTTCTGTCTCCCTATTCCCATTCAATAGTAGCGGGTGGTTTGGAGCTTATATCATAAACAATCCGGTTCACTTCCTTTACATTGTTGATAATTTTGTTAGAGATATCGGAGAGAAAATCATAAGGCAGTTTGCTCCAGTCAGCGGTCATGCCGTCCACACTACCTACCGCTCTCAGCGCCACAACATTTTCATACGTGCGTTCATCTCCCATCACTCCTACAGATTGTATTGGCAAAAGTACGGCTAATGCCTGCCATACCTCATCGTAAAGGTTTCTTTCTTTCAATCCATTTATAAAAATGGAGTCCACTTCCTGGAGTATTCTTACTTTTTCAGCAGTCACATCGCCTATGATCCTGATTCCCAGCCCAGGCCCGGGGAATGGATGGCGGTTGAGGATATTGCCCGGAATCTCCAGCGAACGTCCAACTCTTCTTACCTCATCTTTGAATAGGGTGTTCAATGGTTCAACGACTTTAAGATTCATTTTTTTAGGTAATCCTCCCACGTTGTGATGTGATTTAATAGTTGCTGAAGGCCCTTTTACAGAAACTGATTCGATTACATCGGGATAGATGGTGCCTTGGGCCAACCACTTAACTTCCTTTATTTTATGCGCTTTCTCATCAAATATTTTTATAAAGGTTTTTCCAATAGCTTTTCGCTTATCTTCAGGATCCGTTAGCCCTTTTAAAGCGCTGTAAAATTTCTCCTTCGAATCAACTCCTTTTACATTTAAACCTATGTCTTTGTAGGAGTGGAGGACATCCTCAAATTCATTTTTCCTCAAAAGACCATTATCAACAAAAATACAATAAAGGTTTTTTCCAATAGCCCGGTGGATAAGCATGGCGGCAACTGATGAATCGACTCCTCCTGAAAGCCCTAAAACAACTTTATCTTTGCCAAGGTTTTTTTTCAGGTTAGCAACAGTACTTTCAACAAATATGTCAGGCGTCCAATCCTGTTTACAGCCACAGATATGGACCACAAAGTTTCTGAGTAGAATTTTCCCTTCTTTCGAATGAGTGACTTCCGGATGGAATTGAATGCCGTAAGTATCTTCATTTTCCAGCTTGAAGGCTGCATTTTTCACATCTTCCGTGCCCGCAATATTTATAAAATTTGATGGCAATTCCGAAATAGTATCTCCATGTGACATCCAAACCTGGGTGCCAAGTGTCATTTCTTTCAACAAATCATAATGCTGATCCATCTTTTCCAACCTGGCCCTGCCATATTCCCGGATTTTTGACGGAGCAATTACTCCTTTATTGTCATGTGCTATTAATTGTGCGCCATAACAAACACCTAATACAGGCACTTTACCACTAAATTCATCAAGGTC
>DAOVVI010000524.1 GCA_030637245.1 Cyclobacteriaceae bacterium | reverse complement strand
ATTACAAGCAACGGGACTAATAATTTAAGATAACCCGCAAAAACCAACCCTTTCTTGGCTTCATCCAATGATTTTGCAGCCAATCCTTTTTGTATTATATATTGATTGAATCCCCAGTAACCAAAGTTTGTTATCCACATCGCACCAAAAAGAACAGCTAAACCGGGAAGATCATAAAATGCATCTTTAGTGGTCAAAACTTCTCCTGTTTTCGGATCAATAGTATCCGGAATAATCATCTGACCCTGGGTAAGAATCATGTCAAAATGATCTCTTGCTTTTTCAAAAATTTCTGCAAATCCATGGAATATGCTTCCTCCACCAACTGCATTCAAGGCTAAAAACGTGGTCACCAATCCACCACCAATAAGAAATATCACCTGGATTACGTCTGTCCATGCGACAGCCTTTAATCCTCCATAAATGGAATAAACTCCTGAGATGAGCGCTAATCCGAATATGCCCCACATCAATGGTACTCCCATGATCTTTTCCATAGCCAGTGCACCTAAATACGAAACAGTTGTAAGGTTTACAAATACATAAACTAAGAGCCAGAAAACAGCAAATACAGTACTGACGCCTTTAGAAAATCGCAATTGCAGGAATTGAGGCATGGTATAAATTTTCTTTTCCAGAAATATTGGTAAGAAATATTTGCCTACAACAATAAGTGTCAGGGCTCCCATCCACTCATATACCGCGATTCCCAACCCGGTAATGAAACCTGATCCTGACATCGCAATGAAGTGTTCTGCAGAAATATTTGCTGCTAAAAGAGATGCTCCGATTGCCCACCATGTCAATGATTTGCCCGCAAGGAAATAGTCATCGGCAGTTTTCTCTTCTCCTTTTTTGGTTCGGGAGATCCATAACCCAATCCCGACAATCAGGAGGACGTATAGTCCAAATACGACATAATCCAGTGCTGAAAAGTTTGTGCTCATATTCGTGTTGTCTTACTTTTGTAAAGTTATAATATCGAAAACAATAAAGGTAAAAATAACCTTTAATTCTTTTCATGACAAAAAATTTCTATCTTTTTTGCGAATGGCTATTTTTGATTTATCATTGATTTTTAAGTTAGTGAATTTTTACCATGTCAAAAGCAGAAGATACGTATTTCCAATCTAATAAAGAGTTATGGAATAAAAGGACTTCCGTTCATAAGACTTCTGACTTCTATGACCTGGAAGGATTCAAAAAAGGTAAAAATGCACTAAATGAGATAGAGCTGACTGAATTGGGTGATGTCTCTGGAAAAAGCATCCTGCACCTTCAATGCCACTTCGGATTGGATACCATGTCATGGGTAAGGCTTGGTGCGGAAGTGACGGGCATTGATTTCTCAAATATGGCAATTGATACAGCCCGGAAAATTAATGATGAGCTTGGACTGTATGCAAATTTTATTTGTTCGAATGTCTATGATTTGAAGCAACATTTAGATAAAAAATTTGATATTGTATTTACATCTTATGGTGTTGTTGGGTGGTTGCCCGATTTGAACAGGTGGGCAGATATTATCAGTCATTTTTTGAAGCCGGGAGGCACGTTTTATATGGCCGAGTTCCATCCGGTAGTTTGGATGTTTGATGATAAATTCACCAAACTGATTTACTCTTATTTTAATGAAGGCGTCCTCGAAATAGAGCAGGAGGGAACTTATACAGATAGAGACGCCGATATAAAACATATAGAATATTCATGGAATCACAGCATCAGCGAGGTTGTAAATGCATTGATAAACCATGGATTGAATATAAAACTAATGAATGAACACAATTATTCACCCTATGATTGTTTTCAGAATACGGTAAAAAATCATGAAGGAAATTATTTTATTAGAGGGTATGAAAAAGTACTCCCAATGGTGTATTCTATTAAAGCTATAAAAAATTAAATATGAGATCTTTATTATTTGCAATTCCTGTACTATTCTATTTTTCCTCTTGTTCTTCGGAACAAAAAGAATACAAACGACCAAATATCCTTTTCGCCATATCAGATGATCAGTCATATCCTCATACCGGCGCCTATGGATTTGATGCGGCCTTAACTCCCAATTTTGACCGGATTGCCAATGAGGGGGTCCTATTTACAAATGCGTTCTCTGCTGCTCCGGGTTGCAGTCCGTCAAGGGCTTCGATACTCACAGGCAGGCATATCTGGCAAATTGAGGACGCGGGAACTCATGCGAGCGAGTTTCCATCAAAATACGTTTGTTACACCGATCTTCTGGAAGAATCCGGTTATCATGTGGGATATACGGCCAAAGGTTGGGGACCCGGAAATTGGGAAATATCAGGAAGGACGAGAAATCCTGCCGGTAATTCCT
>DAOVVI010000189.1 GCA_030637245.1 Cyclobacteriaceae bacterium | reverse complement strand
ATTAACTGACCAACGTTTATACCTAACTCAAGAATTGATGAATAATTTTTAGGTGGAAAAAACTCAAATGAATACGTTTTTTCTCCACTATTAAGTAAGTCTTTAATTTTCACAGTTATCGTTTTTGAAAAGCTACAAATTAAATCAAAAATATCCAGAGCATAAAGATTAATTCTTCAACATCTCTTCAGCGTCTGTTCTGTAGGCTATATATTCAGCAGATTTAATTGACTTTTTGAAATAATTATTTGCCTGTTCTTCATTTCCAAGTTTCTTATGGATTAATCCCAGTTCCAGGAACAATATACTATCGTAGTGCGGTACCCTGATTTCTTTTTGATCGCCCAATTTATTAGCAATTTTTAAATGTTCTAATGCTTCATTTATGTTTTCTCCGGTTCTTTCCAGGAAAATCCCATAATAGATTTCACCCAGATATTGATAGAATTTTTTTTCACTTTCCAGGAGTTGCTTAATATATGGGTACAATTCATCATATTTTTCCAGGCGAATTGAGTTTTCAATAAAATTAGAAACGTAATGAAGGTTATTGGGATACTTGTCTTTAAGCAACCGTGAATAATAAATTGCGTTTATTGGTTTATCCTCATATCTGAGGTTAATGTGAAAAAGATAAGTCAGGCATTCTGCTTTTGTATAGACTGCCTTTAGAGAACCCTTTTTCAACATTTTCAATCCCGCTTCTTTATCTCCGCTTCTGAAAAACCAAATAAATGATTTGTAAAACGGATTTTCTTCCGGATATTTTTCCCTGTAATAATTATAAATCCCGCTGGAAAAATAAAACTCCGGGTTATCCTCTACATGATCAAATCCTATTTTTATATACTTATAGGCGCTTTGTGCCTCTCCTAATGCTTTAAAGTTTTGACCGTTATTCACATAGAGTTCAGCCAAAAAGGCATGACAGGCCATAAGATAAAAAATTGCCTCGACATCACTTTTGTTTCTATTTAACGTGGCTTCACCTTTTTCAATTCCTTTATTTAAATAGGATTCAAACAATTCGTAAGATTCGTGTTCTTTTTTGATTGGACGATATTTCCAGTTTACGTAAAAGGCTTTCAGCAGAAATATGCCTGGATAATCACCTAATTTTTTTTCCAAATCGGCAATGATCACATCTGCTGCATCGAAATTAAGGTTGTAAATGCTATCTATCGTCTGTTGTATTTTCTCGACAACTCCTTCCTTTTCAAGAATTTTATACTGACAATAAACCGGAGAAAAAAACCACAGCAGTATCAGAAACGTGAATTGATATTTTAGAAGTTTGATTTTCAATTGATGATCTTTTAATTGGGTAAATTGGGAAAAGTTATTTGAATTATCGGGAAAATATGTTTTAAGTTTCAAAATTTTATCAAATTGTTTATATAATGCTTAAGTTTTTAGATATCATTTTCCTTTGGTTGCATTTAATTGTCACTTCATTCAACCTGTTTGGCTGGATATGGAAAAGAACGAGGAAACTTCATTTAATTGTTCTGGCGGCCACTCTTTTTTCATGGTTGGTTTTGGGCTTTAAGTATGGATTTGGTTATTGTTTTTTAACGGATTGGCATTGGGAGATCAAAATGAAATTAGGTGAAACCAACCTTCCAAATTCATTCATAAAGTACTTTTTCGATAAATATACTTTTCTAAATCTATCTGCTGAACTTGTTGACCTGATAACAATTGTCAGTACTGTTTTGGTCATTCTGATAGCTGTCTATTTAAATTTTATTCGGAAAAACTAAAATTCTTCCGATGTAATTAGATGTAATCCACAATATCCTCCAAAGCCATTCCACGGGAAGCTTTTATTAATATAGTCGAATTCGAGAATTTGTTGTCCTTTAAATACGCGATTAATAATTCCTTGGTTTTCATGTAAATGCCTTTGCCAAAGGTATTATAAGCATATTTCATGGCCTCACCACAAAAGATAGCTTCGTTTATACCAAGAGTTTTCACAATTTCTCCAATGGCTTGATGCTCCTTAATCGTATCATCACCAAGTTCAAACATATCACCTACAATAGCTACTTTGCTATTCGACTTCATCTGGGTCAAATTCTCCAATGCCTTTTCCATAGATGAAGGATTTGCATTGTATGCATCCAGAATTATGGTGTTACTGCCTTTTTGGATGATTTGCGAACGATTGTTTTTTGGTGTATAAGCTGCTACAGCATTATTCGCCTTTTCTTCAGCTACATTAAAATATTTGCCAAGGCACAAGGCCGTTGCGATATTATCAAAGTTGTACTTGCCGGGTAAATTGGTTTTTACGGTATTTCCCTGTTCAGTTTTCAGCCCTACAAACGGATCAGCACCAGCAAAACTGCAATGATAATAACTTTCCTCATTCGGATAGAACACTGTATTTTTTATCCGCTTACTCATATTCACAAGGATTTCCTGGTTTTGGTTGATGAAGACAATCCCCTTGTTTTTAATGAGAAAATCATAAAGCTCACTTTTGGCGCGAATTACCCCTTCAAAACCACCGAACAAGCCTGTATGTGCTTTTCCTATATTGGTGATCAATCCATGGGTTGGTCTGGAAATCGATGATAAAAGAGCGATTTCCCCAAGGTGGTTCGCACCCATTTCTATAATGGCAATTTCATGATCTTTGGTTATTGAAAGCACACTAAGCGGGACGCCGATGTGATTGTTCAGATTGCCTTTTGTGGCGAAAGTATGGAATGAGGAACTCAAAACAGCTTGGACAAGTTCTTTTGTTGTTGTTTTCCCGTTCGACCCAGTAATGCCAATAATTGGAATTTTAAGGCTTTTTCTATGTCTTTTTGCCAGCTCTTGCAAAGCCAGTAGTCCGTCCTCCACATAAATAGTTTTCCCGGGGATAGCATAATTTTTATCATCGATTATGACTCTAATTGCTCCTTTTTCTATCGCCTGGTCAGCAAATTTATTCGCGTTAAAGTTAGGGCCCTGCAAAGCAATAAACAGATCGCCTTCAGAAATACTCCTTGTATCCGTGCAAATACCGGCGCTGTTGAGAAAAATCTTATATATTTTTTCTATCATAGATTTTTATTCAAAAAAATTCGTTTACTTTTTGATCAACATGGATCAAAAGCTCAAGATAATTTGTTTAGATAACAATGTATATATTCAGTAATTATTTTTTAACAATCTCATGCAAAGACTTTTAAAAGGGATCCTATCTGTGTTTTTATTTTTAATACCATTTTTTGTCAATAGTCAGGTAGTATTCGAACAAAAATTTGATATACATGTGAATGATGGGGAGCGAGATCTTGGTCATCCGTGGGGCGGTGGATTAAACTCAAGTCAATACAATAAGGCAGATCTGGATGGTGATGGTAAGGAAGAATTGATACTATATGATCGAAGCGCGAACATTTATCAAATTTTTAATATTGAAGGAGATAATTTTATACCGTCAAACGAATTATGTGTGCTGCTCCCGCAATTACCAGCGGGTTGGGTGCTGTTTGTTGATTATAATCAGGATGGGAAAAAGGATATTTTTTCCAATGGGGAAAGAGGTATTATTGTTTTGAAAAATGTATCTCAAACCGGACAGCCTGTTCAATGGGAAAAAGTCGCTGATCCGTTATTCACTACAGGATATTCAGGAAAGATCAATCTGATCGCAAACGCAGCAGATGTTCCCGCTATCACTGATATTGATTCGGATGGGGATATGGATATATTGGTATATAATTTTGCTATTGGCGGATATATACGGTACAATAAAAACCTTAGCCAGGAACTTTTTGGCAATGCCGATTCCCTGGAATATGAGATTAATACGAGAAGATGGGGTGAGTTTGAAGAGTGTGATTGCAATGTTTTCACTTTTAGTGGAGAAACCTGTGCCGACCTCTCTAATGGACGAGTTATGCATCCCGGAGGAAAAGCGCTTTTAGCCATAGATGCGGATGGCGATGGAGACAGGGATTTGCTGGTGGGGCATGAGCAATGTGAAGAATTATACTTTTATGAAAATATGGGAGATAAAGACAGCGCGTATATGGTGGATTATTCAAACATGTTCCCTGATGATATTCATCCTGCAAATTTTCATGTCTTTCCTGCAGGCTATTTTGAAGATCTCGATTTTGATGGAGTAAAAGATTTGATCGTAACTCCAAGTTTTGAAGAAAATGTTGAATTTAAAATCGATTTTGCACATTCAAATTGGTTTTATAAAAATACTGGTACAAACGCATATCCTGATTTTATCTATCAGCAAAATGATCTCATTCAGCATCAAATGATGGATTTTGGAGAAAATTCCATGCCTGCATTATACGATCTAAATGTAGATGGTAAAACAGATCTATTGCTTGCTGTAAACGGGCATTGGAATGGCAGCTATTTTGGTGGGTATGTTATTGAATTTGAAAATACGGGATCATCTTCAACTCCTTCATTTAGGATTAATGATAAAAATTATATTGACTTAGCATCATTGAACCTCATTAACCCGAAAATAAATTTAGTTGATTTTAATGAGGACAGCGCTGTTGATTTAGTTTATACCGGGATGCAAATTCAAGATTTTAAATTGGTTTCATGGCTAATTTTCAACCAGGCAGATTCGGGTCAACCTGTTTCTTTCGATATAAATGAAAAAAAGCAAATTGAGTTACCGCCCTCCATGGCCTATAGCGATACACCGACTTTTTTTGACATTGACGAGGATAGCTATGTGGATTTATTAGCAGGGAAAGGAGACGGAGCTTTAGAATACCATCGAAACAAAGGTGACAATACATTTGAACTGATTGATGCGTCATTCCTGGGGATTGAACGTGATTTTTCACAGGAGAGGATACACCTGGTTGCTTCAATTGGTGATATTGACATGAATGGTGAAGCTGATTTGATCACAACGGATTTCAGCGGAGAAGGTAGAGTTTATTTTGACTTTCAAAAACAAATTGATACTGAACCGACATATGTAGATCTTTCATATGGCATTGGTTTAACGACTAAGGAAGAAAGTATAAAATTCGATTTGCATTCCTGGGTTTCAAGTGCGGATTTATTCAATCAGGGCACAGAAAGTCTCATAGTCGGTGGTGTACGGGGTGGTTTACAGTTATTTCAAAATACATCATTTGGAACTCCCGGAGATAGTGATAAGTCCATTGAGGTCAATATTTATCCAAATCCAATTACCAATCCTTCCGGATTAAATAT
>DAOVVI010000427.1 GCA_030637245.1 Cyclobacteriaceae bacterium | reverse complement strand
TGAGGAATAGTTGAAATTATGGAAATAACATCTTTTTGCTGGTTCGATTCATCAAGCACTGTTGCTGATATTGATTCCATAAAAAGTTCATTATTTCCATCAAATATTTGTAAGGTATAATCACCGGCAGGAATGTTATTATACCTGTGTCCAATATAATCTGGTGTTGAGGTCACCAAATTTCCATTAAACCAATGGAAAGTATAATTAACAGAATCTCCATTTACGTCTGCTTTCAGGCTACCATTTGGTGCTTTTTCATCACATGAACTAAAGGGCGTAGATTCCAAATTCACCAAATCCTTTAGATCAGCAATCACCGTAATATTTCCGGTATGCGTATTTACAGTTAGTATTTCATAAGTGCTATTGGCAAATTCAATGGGATATGCAGGAGTGGAGATATTATCTATAAAATCTATCAAAACCTCTTGTGGAGTATTTGTTATTATTTCAAATTGGGCAGAAAAAAGGATTGTACTGTCTTCTACAGTGAGTGCAGTCGCGTTGCTTGGTTCCCATAAAAACCGAACATGTCCCTGGTCGGCTTTTATTATCCCGAAATTATTTTCACTTAAATCTTTAATCCCAAAATCTGAGACGTTGATGTATTTCAATAAACCAGCATCCCAGTTCAAAGATGCCTGGAATGAAATGATGTTGGTAAATTTATTAACCTTAATATCAATGCTAACCGTATCTCCCCGCATTCCAAAGCTATTACCGACATATAAATCTACAGGCGCCTGCTGAGCTTTTGCATTTTTATTTTGAAAAAATATCAGGATTAAAAAGAGTAATAAAATACGAATACGCATAAATTTGATTTTGACAAATATACGACTATGAATGCCTGAAAAGCCATAATTTGTAACCTATTGAATTTTAACCATAATTCTGTTTTTAATAAATAAAAAAACCGGCCTGAGACCGGTTCTTTAAAAAGCATAACTTATAAATAAATAATTTATTTCGATGATGAAAAACCCTCATCTTCTCTAAAATGCATTTCCTGCCAGGAATACTCAAATAAAGGACTTACTTTCACCGCAGGTGATTGCACTTTATTATTGACTAAAACTGATTTACGCATTACATTAGTTCTGATAAAATCTTCCAATTCTCCATAACTCATTTCCCCGTTGGAAATTTGCAAACCTTTCAACAAATAATAGGTGAAAATCCCATGGGCTTTTTCCTTGTATGGATGGGCTGTCTGATCTTCCGATGAAGCTGAAAACACGATCAAGTTGCCCATGACAAATGGAGATTTTGGTTTTATACGGACCCCACGGGCCGCAACTAATCCCTGGTTTCTGGCGCCTCCGCTAAAACATGCATCCAAAAATACAGTCACCCGCTCTGTTTTGTGCTCAGTCAATTTATTGAAAACATCTTCAAGTTTCAATGCGTAATCCAAATTTGAGCTGCTCACATCAACCGGAATCAGATATGGTTCGTCAGTATCTTCTTTTGGCAATCCATGGCCGGCATAGTAAAATATTAATTTGGCCTCACCTTCATAGGCCTCTGCGAGGGCACTCAACCGGGCGATCTTTTGCTTCATTTGTCCGGCCGTCGCATTGATTAATATGGTGATATTTTCATTTGGCACACCAAGAGTGTTGATGAGATATTTCTTGAATGTCTTCGCATCAATCGAGGCGAAATCCACATTGATATCCGTATTCAAATCCATTTGAAATGAACTATAATCTTCATTTCCAATCACCAATGCAAAGGTTTTTTTATTGTTCAAACCGGTAACCGGAATATTCACATCCACATCCGATTGGCCTATGATTGTTAAAGAACTTGCCAAAGATTGAGCTCCATTTAATGTATTCATCTGGGGAATACTGTATGTGATATCCTTGAAATTCAAATCCAATGTAGGATTGGCGGTAGTATGGAAATCCTGTGAAATATCGTAATAGAATTGTTGTCCTTTGTACCTTGCTTCAAGAGATGTAATTAAAAATTTATCACCCGATAGCGTATAAACCGGATTGCCAAGCCATACCTCGTCCCAATTGTCTTTCACTTCTTTGGCGTATTCCAATGGAACCGGAAGCATGATGCTTTTAGCGCCAGGAATAAACACATTGAATTTTTCGTAATCGGCTTCGTACAAGCCAATTGCAGACTGATCATAGTTTACATATCTATTAGCCAGTGAGTTTACCGCCTGGGTTGAAAATTTATGAATCTGTGTTTCCCGGTTTTCTTCTGAAACACGTGTCAGGTAGGCGGTAGTTTTTTCAAACTCACCCTTCAACTGCCAATCGGAATACATGGTTTTCACATAATCTTCAACCTGCTCTTCAAGTGAAAGTGCCTTGGTGTATCTGCCCAATCCACTGTAGGTGGGAGCCAAAGCCCAATCGCCATTTTTGTTGATCAGTCCAAATTTCCCCCCGGATTTCACAACGGCAAAATTGTTTGAAAAAGGAAATGCCGCATCAAATCTCCTCTCAATGACAAACTCACCTTTTTGGTTGATGTATCCCCAATTGTCATTCTTCTTCACAGCGGCAAGACCCCCCTTAAAATAATTTGCATCTTCAAACTCTGCCTTTATAATAATGTCTCCTTTTTGATTTATAAATCCATATTTTTTTCCATCTTTGATAAGCGCCAGGCCCTCTGAAAACGAATAAGCTTCTTCATAATCATGCTTAATTAACCAGTTGCCGGTTCGTTCGATATATCCTTTATATCCATTATATATTACAAAAGCCAGTCCTTCTGCAAAAGGAAGTGCCCGCTCGAAACTTTGTTTCAGAATTCGATCACCATCTCTATTTATAAATACAAAACCATCATCATTTTTTATTATAGCTTTCCCATCAGAAAATGAGCTAACAACCTTCAGTTTTGGTTCGAAATGCCACGCTCCTTTTTTGTTGATGTATCCCCAACTATTGTACTTCATCACGCAGGCAAGGCCTTCTTTAAATGGCTTTGCATTGCGAAATTCAGGCTTGATAACCCATTCACCGGTTCGGTCGATGTATCCCCAATTGCCATAATATTTGACAGCCGCCAATCCTTCGGAAAAATAATAGGCCTCTTCATATTTT
>DAOVVI010000546.1 GCA_030637245.1 Cyclobacteriaceae bacterium | reverse complement strand
TGCTGCCCCATCCACAAATATTGTAGCGCAGACCCTGCATCCGATCAGGAATGTGGAGAAGATCATGCCAATCAGCATGAAAAAGTTTGATGACTCCACATATGTTTTTGATTTGGGGAGAAACATTGCCGGGGTAAGTCAATTGCAGGTGAAAGGCGAAAATGGCACTATTATCAAATTGATCCATGGCGAATTAGTAGATGAAGAAGGAAGAGTTGATTTATCCAATATAGATGTGCATTACCGGCCTACAGACGATTCAGATCCGTTTCAGACTGATATCTTTATTTTGAATGGCGATGGGGAAGAATCATTTATGCCGCGGTTTAACTATAAAGGATTTCAATTTGTTGAAGTAAAAAGTGACAAACCCATATCGCTTTCCCAAAACAGTCTGGTAGGTTATTTCATGCACAGCGATCTGCCACAAGTTGGAAAAATCGGATCTTCTAATCCTACACTCAATAAAATCTGGGAAGCAGGAAATAATTCTTATTTTTCCAACCTGTTCGGATATCCTACCGATTGCCCTCAACGGGAAAAAAACGGATGGACAGGGGATGCTCACATCGCTGTTGAGACGGGACTATATAGTTTCGATGGTATTACTGTATATGAGAAATGGATGGCAGATCACCGGGACGAACAACAACCGAACGGTGTGCTTCCGGCCATTATTCCAACTGACGGATGGGGGTATCACTGGGCAAACGGCCCGGACTGGACAAGTACTATCGCATTGATTCCATGGAATATTTACCTTTTTTATGGTGATACAAAAATCCTGGAGGATAATTATAAAAACATAAAACGATATGTGGATCACATTGACGAGATCAGCCCAAACGGCCTCACTGATTGGGGATTAGGAGATTGGGTTCCTGTAAAATCCAGGGCTCCTAAAGAGCTGACTTCTTCAGCCTATTACTATACAGATGCTATGATTTTATCAAAGGCTGCAGGAATACTGGGTTTCGATGAAGATGAAAAGAAATATGGGCAGCTTGCAGAAAAAATCAAGAATTCTATTAACATAAAATATTTGGATGAAGATTTGGGAATTTATGGAAGTGGAATGCAAACCGAGCTAAGTGTCCCATTATTTTGGGGGTTGGTTCCGGATCGGCTCATCGAAAAGGTGGCTGCCAACCTGGTTAAAAAAGTTGAGGAAGAAGATTTCCATATTGATGTTGGAATACTTGGCGGAAAGGCGATTTTAAATGCGTTGAGTGAAAATGGGTATGCAGATGTTGCTTACCGGGTGGCCTCGCAGGAGACATTTCCGTCATGGGGTTGGTGGATTGTAAACGGGGCGACTACCTTTTATGAAAACTGGAATATTGAAGCCAAACGTGATTTGTCGCTTAACCACATCATGTTTGGAGAAATCAATGCCTGGCTTTATAAAGCATTGGGAGGAATGAAACCTGATCCCGCGCAGCCAGGATTTAAAAATGTACTCCTAAAACCATATTTCGTAGAGGGTTTGGATAGTTTATTTGCCGAGCATGACGGACCTTATGGCAAAATTATATCATCATGGAAAAAAGAGAATAAAAAGGTACTTTATTCAGTAACCATTCCACCAAACAGTTCGGCTACGATCTGGTTTTCTGGCAAGAAAATATTATTGGACAACAGTAATATTGAAGAATGCGAAAATGCAAATTTGATTTCTGAGGATGGTGAGAATTTTCAAATACAAATGGAATCGGGAACATATGAATTTTCGATTGAACTATGAAAAGTAAAGTTGTTGAAAAACTTAGAGGTAGTTTGTCGATTTCGGTCATAATCGTGATTCTTTCATTAATTGTAATTCTTGTTCCTTATTCATTATTTCTCGGGTGGAATCTATTTACGAGCATTCTATTTTGGTTTGTTTTAGTTCCCTTGATATCAGTTCTCACGGCAAGATTTCATGGCAAGCCGGGAAAACGATTATTAGTCGGGATTATTGGGTGTTTGTTATTCTATCTCACTATTATATTTATGATTTATAGTAGTTATCAATCTGATCAGTTTAAGCTAATGATTTTAAGTTCATTTTCTTCCTTATTGATAATCTGGTTTCTAAATAAGATTTTTATGTTGTAGGAATTTGCATGAAAAAACCAGTATTATTGTTTCTCATTACCTTTTTCTTCC
>DAOVVI010000083.1 GCA_030637245.1 Cyclobacteriaceae bacterium | reverse complement strand
CGAAGATATCTTTTCTGATAATTCCACAAGAATAAATAATTTTACCCAACAGCGTTTTTCCGACGGAAGGTTGTTAACAGGCAGTTATTCAACTCAGGATTTTGGGAAATTTCAATCAACTGCATTTAGCAGTCTCTATTTAGGTTCATTTGGATTTAAAGGAGACGACTTTATTTTTGATAGTCTGGTATTAAGTATAAAGGTTGACTATTTATATGGTGAACGTCAAAATTTTCCGGGTAATAAGAGAATCTTTGTTCATGAATTAGCCGAGGAAATCAAAATAGATTCACTGTATCTTACAAAAAACTCAACTTCTTATTTGGAAGAACCAATTGGAGAATTTAACATTGATATTTCTTCTTTTGACACCACAAGGGTTGATACCGTTTTTACAGCAAGACTTTCTGATGAATTAGGCCTCAAGTTTTTAGATAAAGCCAAAACAGACACATTGACTTACAATAATAATGTTGACTTCAGGAAATTTTTCAATGGATTTGCATTGGTATCAGATGAAGCTAATGGAGTAGTTGCTGGAATTCACGCCGAAAGTTCATCCACATTCATGAGATTATACATTCATGATTCACAAGACACTACCTCTTTTGACTATATATTGCAAGGATTGGACACAGGAGGATTTAACATTACTAGATATTATAACAATATTACTCTGGACAAAGCAGGGACTCCAATTGAGGGGATCCCTGATTTTCATACGGATTTCCAAACAAACAATGGTCTTTCATACGTTCAAGGGAGTGCAGGTATTTTTTCCAAGCTAAATGTTGGATCATATTTGACTTTTATTGATACAATTGATCATTTAGTCATAAACAAGGCTGAATTAGTGATCCCTGTAGATCTATACAATGACTTTTTATCACCTTCCCCTGCACTGGATTTATATGTTTCCGACCAGAATAATATGTTCGTGGAGCAATACGATTCAGTTGGCATGAGGATAACTTATGCTACAATAGGAAGTATTTCATTTATAAAAGATTCGAATGAAAATAAAGGCCAATTTGTTGGCGATATTACCAATTATATCCATAATTTAACAAGCGGAAATTCAACAGATTCACTTTTACTTATCGGTCAAACATCTTTGTGGAATTCCGTTCTGACTGTGAATCAAGTGATCACACCCAAAAATGATATCAAAATAAAGGTTTATTATTCAACCTTACAATAGTTTATTAATCAAAACAACTACCTTGCCATGTGTGGAATCGTTGCATATCTGGGCGAGCGCAACGCCTATGAAATCATTATAAAAGGATTGAAAAGACTGGAATATCGTGGATATGACAGCGCCGGAATAGCTCTTGCTACTGACAATCAAATAAAGCTGTATAAAAGACAAGGGAAGGTTTCTGATCTGGAAACATATACCGTAGGAAAAGACCTGACAGGTGGAACCGGAATAGGACATACCAGGTGGGCTACGCACGGTGAACCTACCGATAATAATGCACACCCGCATTTGTCGTTTGATGGATCTCTGTCCTTAATTCATAATGGAGTAATAGAAAACTATAGTTCTCTAAAACAAGAATTAATTAGCAAAGGGCATGAATTCAGGAGTGAAACAGACTCAGAAGTTGTTATTCACTTTATTGAAGATATTAGAAGGAACAATAATTGTGATCTTGACGAGGCAGTTAGGTTGGCATTAACCAAAATAGTAGGCGCTTATGCTATTGTCATTATTGATCAAAATGACCCGGATCTTTTGATAGCTGCCCGAAAAAGCAGTCCATTAGTTATAGGTGTAGGGAAAGGGGAATATTTTATAGCGTCTGACGCAACGCCGATTATTGAATATACAAAAGAAGTCGTATATCTGAATGACCATGAAATAGCTGTTATCAGAAAAGATGGGTTGAAGCTAAAAAATATTGAGGATGTGCCTACGAATCCTTACATCCAGACAATTGACATTGAGTTAGAAGCTATCGAAAAGGGAGGGTTCAAACATTTTATGCTTAAAGAAATCTTTGAGCAGCCCAAATCAATTAGTGACTCCATGAGGGGAAGACTAATTGCAGCAAAAGGGCATTTAGTTTTAGGAGGAATACGTGAATATGTAAATAAGCTAGTTAATGCGGATAGGATTATAATAATAGCTTGTGGAACATCATGGCATGCAGGATTGGTAGCTGAATATTTTTTTGAGGAATGGTGTCGTGTACCTGTTGAGGTGGAATATGCTTCGGAATTCAGATACAGAAATCCTGTGATTCGTGAAAGCGATGTAATCATAGCTATTTCTCAATCAGGCGAAACTGCGGATACACTTGCAGCCATTGAATTGGCTAAATCTGTAGGAGCGATAATTTTTGGAGTGGTAAATGTAGTTGGATCATCAATTGCAAGAGCAACTCATGAAGGAGCCTACATTCATGCGGGACCTGAGATTGGAGTAGCAAGCACTAAGGCTTTTACAGCTCAGGTTACTGTTTTGTCAATGATTGCGTTGGTTGTTGCCTATAAAAAAGGAACGATCTCTGAAACCAAATACCATGAATTACTAACTGAATTGGAAATAATTCCAGAAAAAGTAGAAACAGCTTTGAAACTGGATCAAAAATCAAAAATTATTGCCGATAGATTTAAGACAGCTACTAATTTTCTATATTTGGGGAGGGGCTACAATTTTCCTGTAGCACTGGAAGGTGCTTTAAAGTTGAAAGAAATATCTTATATCCATGCTGAAGGTTACCCTGCAGCAGAGATGAAACATGGCCCTATTGCACTTATCGACGAAGAGATGCCTGTAGTGTTCATTGCGACAAAAGATAGTTCTTACGATAAAATCATATCCAATATCCAGGAAGTGAAAGCGAGAAAAGGTAAAGTGATTGCTATTATCAGCAAAGGAGATGTTTTAATTCCAAAAATTGCCGACTATATATTAGAGGTACCTATCACCCATGAAGCATTAATGCCTTTGGTATCTGTGATACCGCTTCAATTGTTATCATATTATATTGCCGATTTACGAGGATGTAATGTGGACCAACCACGGAATTTAGCAAAATCCGTGACCGTAGAATAAGTTTATATCAGGCTGGTTTTTTCCTGTGATTCATCTTCCGTTTGTTCATTTTCACTTTTTAATTCTTCCTCAAGTATTATCTCAAATTTGGTTTTTGGTGTATTAATTCTTGACTCACGTTCTTCAAGGAAATAATCATTGATCATTTTACGTATTTCCTGAATTGACATGTTATGATGGATTTTCCCTGTTCTTACTATAGACATCTGTCCGGTTTCTTCAGAAACAACAAGGACAAGGGTGTCAGTTGTTTCACTCATCCCAATAGCAGCTCTATGACGAAGGCCAAATTGTGCAGGCAGATTTTCCAAATCGCTTACCGGTAAAATACACCTTGCCGCAGCAATACGTCCATTAGAAATGATTACAGCTCCATCATGAAGTGGACTGTTTTTATTAAATATGGAAATAAGAAGCCTTTTTGATATTTCACCATCTATTCGGTCACCTGAATCAACATAAAACTTTAGTTCTGATTCTCTTGAGAAAACAATTAATGCTCCCGTATATGATCCGCCAAGAGTTTTTGCTGCGTCAATAACTGGATTCACGTCAAACTGATCACTATTTTCATTCTTTTTCCAAGGCAAATTCTTAAAAAAGTTTTCCCGGTTAAACGTTGTGGATTTCCCAATGAGCAATAAAAACTTTCTGATTTCCGGACTAAACAGAATAATCAGAGCCAATACACCCACTCCCATAAATTGTCCTAAGATAGCTGAGAGTAATTCCATCTTAGCTGCATTTACCATCAAATAAGTCAGATAAAGGAAAATAAATCCAAGAAATACTTTTGAAGCAATACTTCCTTTCATCAGCTTATAAACCTGATATAAAAGTAGCGTCACCGCGATAATATCGATAATATCTACCCAGCTTATTTCAAGAAAACCGATGTTAAAAAGTAGTATCAATTGGTAATTAAATTAATTAGGTCTATCACTTCTTTTGCCTCTTTTACATCATGCACTCTGAGAATACCAGCCCCTTTCAACAATGAAATGGCATTCAATACAGAAGTTCCGGTCAATGCTTTCTCAGGATTTGTTTTTAAAACCTTATAGATCATGGATTTTCTGGAAATTCCCACTAAAATAGGAGAGTTCAAAAACCGAAAACACTCAAAATGACTTAATAAATTATAATTTTGAAGGGTCGTCTTTGAAAATCCAAAGCCTACATCAATAATAACATCTTTTATGCCAAATTGTGTTAATTCCTTAAGTTTTTTGCTAAAAAAATTAACTATTTCTAATAAAATATTTTCATACACGATATTTTTTGCCATATTTTGAGGAGTTCCTACCATATGCATCACTATATAAGACACATTATATTCTGAAATCGTTTGAAGCATTTTTTTGTCAAGATTCCCGCCAGAGATGTCGTTGATTAATCCAGCACCGGCATCTATCGATTTTCTGGCCACATTGGCCCTGAAGGTATCCACGGAGACAGGAATGTCTTTTGAAATAGTTCGGATGATATGTATTCCCCTCAATACTCTTTCAGTTTCCAATTCTTCATCAATATGCCTTGCCCCGGGCCGCGATGAATATCCACCAACATCAATTATATCAGCTCCCTCCCGAATAAGTTTTTCAGTTTGGTGAAATATTTCTTTTTCATTCAAATATTTACCCCCATCAAAGAAAGAATCATTTGTTACATTGAGAATCCCCATAATTTTTGGAGAGGATAGATCAATTAGATTTCCATTTACGTTAAGTGTATTTTTTGAATAAAATACTTTATCTTTCGACGCCAATTAATTATAAAATTTTTAATTGTAAACTTAGAAAAGGACATTTTGACCAACAAAACAATAAGCGAATATAAAGAAGTTATAAAGGCCTGCAAAGAAGTATTTAAGAAGAGAACACGTGATTATGGGACAGCTAGGAGGATATTGGGACTTTCGTCAATCACAAATCAAATAATGATCGAAGCTCGGCAAATAAGATCAATTCAGGAGAAAGGATTTCAAAACATTGATGATGATATTCCCAAAGAGTTTTTGAGAATTGCGAACTATTGCATTATGACAATCATGCAATTGAAATTGCCATCAGGAGTACCATTGGTAATGAAATTTTAAGAGATTGAACAGCTATATAACAAAACTGAATATGTGACCATGGCGCTTCATGAAAATAATAAATTACGATGAAACCTGGAGAAAAATGAGGGTAAGTTTGATGACGGATATTATCATGATGAAAACACTTTGAGTGAGGCTGATTTAGAAAAATTAAGGGAATACGATTATTTCAGAAGATATAAAAGCAAATTATCAGGGCATAATGAATTTTGCTGTTTTTTGTTTGATAAAATTAAATTTTTAGTTCATGAATATTGCAGATAAGGTTATTAGATGGTTTGTTGGTTTGCTATTTATTTTTTCTGGCCTGGTGAAGCTGAATGATCCAATGGGTACTGCCATTAAAATGGAGGAGTATTTCGAGGTCTTTTCCAATGATATATCCTCACTTTTTCATTATATGGTGCCTTTTGCACTTTATATTGGTTTATTTGTAGTAATTCTTGAAGTATTGTTGGGAGTAGCAGTTTTAATAAATTACAGAATGAAACTGACTTCCTGGATACTCATATTGCTAATTGTTTTTTTTGGCTTTCTTACATTTTACTCTGCGGCATTTGATAAAGTAACAGATTGTGGATGTTTTGGAGATGCAATCCCTCTGACTCCATGGCAATCCTTCTTTAAGGATATTATTCTTTTAGTATTGACATTATTCATTTTTGTTAGAAAGAAAACCTATCAGCCGGCATTTACCAAAATGACGGGCAACATTATCATGGGAGTTGTTCTAGTATTAAACTTAGTTATTGCTTATTACGCAATAGAACATTTACCACCAATTGATTTCAGACCTTATAAAATTGGTGCAGATATAAAAGCTTCCATGCAGCCAACAGAAGATTTTCGATATAAATATATAATGGAAAAGGATGGTGAAAGATTTGATTTTGAGAATTATCCAACTGATACGAGTTACAATTTTATCGAGATGGTCCTTCTAAATCCTGAAGCAGAGCCCAAAATCACAGATTATAATGTGTGGAATGAGGATGGAGATTTTACTGAAGAAACATTTAGCGGTATTAAATTACTAATACTTTTTAGTGATGTAAATAAATCGAGATATAAAAAAATAAGTGAAATTAATATGTTAGCTGATGAGATTAAAAATGATGTGACATCATGGATAATTACGGCTAATGATGAAGCTACTTATGAGAATTTCAGGCATGAATACCAAATAGCCTTACCGTATTACTATGCTGATGGCACAGTTATTAAAGCTATGATCCGCGCAAATCCCGGATTGATATTGATTAAAGACGGAATTATTCTTGGGAAATGGCACAATAATGATATTCCTGCAAAAGAAGAAATAATTGGATTACTAAATTAATTCTCCATGTTGAGATTTTTATTAAAGAGAACCGGTTATGGAATTCTAGTTCTATTTGGCGTTGTGGTAGTTATTTTTCTTTTGTTTCATGCCTTACCTGGTGATCCTGTTTCTTTAATTGCCGGGCAAAGAAGTGACATAAGTACCAGGAAATCTATCACAAAAGAACTTGGGCTGGACAAACCTCTGCATATTCAGTTTTTACATTATGTAAATGACCTTTCTTTCATTTCAATTCATGAAAAATCCATACAAAATCAAACAAATTATGATTATAAGGAAATTGTGAATTTAGGTAAGAATATTTTAGTGATTAAATGG